>JBGUVV010000251.1:0-16892 GCA_045220525.1 Kiritimatiellia bacterium | reverse complement strand
TGTCTATGCGGTCTATCTTCATGACAAGGCGCCTCGGCTCCGCAAGCGGCGAGCCGTCTGGCATGACGCAGACGACGGAGAACCGAGCCTGTCCCCGCTCAGGCTGGCGCACCTGCTCGGGAAGCGTCGTGCCGACGTAGAACGGGTAGTAGTGCAGCAGCACGCTCTTGCGCGCCGTCGCAGGCCTTCCGCCGTCCTCGAAGACAGAGCCCTGCCCAGTCGCGCGCACGGCGGCCTTCGGGAGCCCTCTGTCAGCCCAGAGCGGTGCTAAGAACGAAATGCGCCCGTCGCCGTCGAGAACGCCGCGCGCAAGGCGGCGGAAGCTCGGCTTGAGTCCGAGGTCTTCGTTTCCGAACTGGAAGCCCTTCCACCTCTCGGACACGAACGGAACGTCCTCGAACACCACCGCGCCCTCGACTCCGAGGGAGCGCGCAGGGCCGCCATAGAGATGCTCCGCCGACACGGCGAACGTGAAATTGGACGGCGCCTGGTCCGGCTTTGCCTCGACTGCGACGCGAATCTGCGGAGGGGCGAACTCCTCGATCTTGACTGAGCGCTCGCCCAGCGTGCGGCCGTCCTTGCCGGGCGTCTTGACGACAATCGTCCACATGCCGCTCGGCTGCTCCGCCGGCACCGAGAACTTCTCGTACGCGACAAGGCCACGGCCGTCCGGCATGAGCGTGATGCGCGAATAGTCGGCCTCCTGCGGATTGCGGAGGACGACCTCAACCGGGAAAGGCCTCGGCGCCTTCCCCGTGCCGTCGCGCAGGACGACGTTCATGAAAATGCGCTCGTCATGGCGGTAGATGCCGCGCTCGGTACACACGAACGCCGCGCATTCACTCCCCGCGAGATATTCGTCTCGGGCGCCGTCGGGATACGTCTCGTCGACCTCCATGGAATCGCGCAAGGCCATGAACGTCATGTCGTCCGCGTCGGGGGAGAGGACGACCACTGCGAACGGCTCGCCGTCCGCCGCGCGCGAAGGCATGCACCATCCGTTTTCGTCGGTCCTGCCCTCGGCAACCTTGATGTTGGCGGAGGAATAGACCTCGACCCACGCGCCGGCGACGGGCCGCCCCTTCGTGAGCGAAGTGACCCACACGCCGATCTTGCCGCCTGACTTGCGCACGCTTAGCCCCAGGTCGGAAACGCAGACAAGGCGGTATCTGTTCGGGTTGCACGTCCTGTCGTCGTCGTCCCACCACCTTGCGTAGTCTTGCCTCGGGAAGTCGGCGCTGCGGACCGTGGCCAGGAACACGCCGCGAGTGCGCCCGCCGTCGTTCATCCTGACGGGAAGCGCCAGCGTCTCCTTTTCGTTCAGGCGGTTTGCGCAGCGGAACACGTTCGTTTCGCACGCCCCTGAGAGTTCCGACGTATCTTCGTCATCTACGGAAGAATTCCACCTGCGCCTCGAATAGACGCCCTCGTCGCGCGCGAGAAGCTGCACGACGTTGCGCGGCTCGACGCGCCTCATCTCGGCGTAGACGTTGGTGACGTTCATCGACTCGACCGCAATTGCGCACGCCCCGCCGGGCGGCAGGTAGCGGCCTCCCGAGACGAACTTGACGTAAGGATCGGCGTCCTTGCGGCGGAAGACGTAGCTCCAGTCGCCAGCAAGTGCGCCCGGCGCGGCCGGATCGCGCCCCTTGTCGTAGAGCGGCAGGCCCTTGCGGACGAGCAGCACTACGTTGGTGCGGTACGCGAACTCGCCTGACACGTGCAGGTGCGGCTCGAACTCGCCAGTCTTGTAGTTCTTGCGCGCATGGTAGGAAAAGCCAAGCGTCCCCTCAATGAGAGGCGACGCCTCGACATAACGCCGCACGACGTCCATGTCGGGGCGCATGGAAAGATGGATGTCGAGCACGCGGTCGCCGTCGTATTCTACGCCCAGCACCTTCATCTCCGTCGGCGCGGGGGACTTTGCCGGTTGCGCCTTGGCAGCGCACTCCTTCTTTGTCTCCTTTGCATTGTCTGCCTGCTTCGCATTGGCCGCAGCGACACGCACTGCGTTGCCAAAGACATCGCAGCCCGGATGGCTGCGCTCAAACGCGCGAACCTTCCCGACCGTCCAGCCAAGCGCGGCGACGGCCGCCACGGCCGCCGCAACGCTCAGAACCACACAACATGACGCCGTCTTGCCCATCATTAAATCTTTCCTTTCTCCTTTGAGATGCGCAGCGGCTTTCCGGCGACACCGTCCCGAAGAACGCCCTGCGCGTCACGCCTTCTTGCCTTCTCGGATTACCGCGCCAACCTGGCCAACGGCTTCAAGCAGCTTCTTTTCCCATTCAGGCAGCGTGAAGAACCAAGGCGCCGTCATGAAGCCTTTCAGGCGTTCCGGGGAACAGACCTTGCGGCAATGTTCGACGGTTCCGGCGAAATTGGTGTCATAGCTCCAGTTTGAACCCGTAGGCACCTGGTCGAAACCAGCCTTGTCGAGGGCCTCGTACGCCTTGACATAGGTGATGTAGTTTTCCTTGCCGAGGGCCTTGAGCTTCTCGACGTCAAACTCGCGGCTGTAGTACCAGTTGCTCTGCAGAACGCTCTTCGGCATACGCTTGTAGAAGAGGTCAGGATGGTGCCATACGTAGTCGCTCCAGATCCACGGGCGCATTCCCGTCTTTTCAGTCTCCTTGACGAACCAGAGGAAGTCGTGCCACCAGAGGTCGCCCTGCCTGACGACGCAGTACTTGAACTTCTTCTGGTGGTCCGCCGTCTCCTCGTCGTATCCGAGGTGCAGGAAGCGCGGGCAGTCGAATATCTCGCAGACGTCGCGTATCAAGTCGGCGCAGACCTCGTAGTATTTCTTTGTCGAGACCATCCTCTCGTACTTCTTGAGCCACACGTCGTGGGCTGTCGAGAAGTTCATCTTCGGAATGGGTTCGAGGCCCATTGCGCGAAGGCGGGCGAGTTCCTTGCGGAAGCGGTCGATCTCCCAACTGCCCTCGACCCACAGCTCCGGGTGGCTGGGGTATTTGATAGCCTCGCCGAGGTCGATGACGACCATGTTCATTCCGGCGTCCACCATGCGGCCCGTTACGGTGCGCCACACCTTCTCGTCGAACCTTACATGGTCGGCTTGGCATACGAGGCTCAGCTGGTCGCCCTTGTAAGGCCCCCATGAAGAGACTGGCTGGTCGCTCCACATGTTCGTGCCCATGTGGAGAAGCGCCGCCCATATCTGGCCGTCGTTCTTTCGCGCCACCGCGCCCGTGCCGGTGGTGCAGCCGAACACGCCGGCCGCCGCCGAAAAAGCGGAGAGTTTTATGAAATCCCGTCTGTCCATAGATTCGTTATTATTGTGTTGAAGCGTATTTTACAAGCACTGCCGCATTATACCATAAACCGGATTCGCGTCGCAACCCTGCCTACGCTGGAGTTTACCCATTTTGACGCTCCACTTTGGCGGCATAGAGCTTGAAGAGCAAGGCGACGCGGTCGGAGTCGGTTGCAGTAGATTTGAGGCCGTATGCCTTGTCAACAAGCGCGTCTAAGTGTGCATGGGCTTTCACGAGATCGGGCGGCTTCATGGGCGCAATCGCCGCCCCGACCATTCGCGGCAGATGTCGCCGAACTGCGACCGGCAGAAGCGCGGTTCACTTCGGGGGCTCTCTCCCGTGACGCCAGACGGAGCTGGCGGATCAGGAAGCCTCCGCGCCCTGACTAGCGACCTCCGCGCCCTGATTCGCCGGCTCCGCCCGGCGTAATCCTCTATCTCGCGACCTCCGCGTCCTGACTCGCGGCCTCCGCGCCGCGTAATCCGCTATCTCTCTGTCTGGCGTAATCCTCAGCCCTGCGTAAACTGCGGCCCGTCTTCTCGCCAGTAAAGCGCCCCGCCAGCGCCGGCTTTCGCCATCTCGGCGATTTCGTCGTTGAGCGCCAGGCAGACGCCGCGCCCAAACTCGGTTTCGTCGTTGCCTTCGGCGATTTCAAGAAAGCGCCCCTCCGACAACGCAGGCAGATAGCGCGAGTCGGGCCGATGCCCGTTCTTCATGCAAGATGACAGAATATGTATGAGACGCGCTTCGCGGTTTTCGAGCAGCATGTCGCGAACAGCGACTTCGCCAGGACTGATGAAACCGGAAATCAGCGTATAGCCTGCCTTTACGGCGTCTTCTATGCGCGAGACCACTCGCAGAAGGTCTCGCGACTGTACTTTGCGCGAAACGCGAAGCGCAAGCAGTTTGTTGGCTTCGTCGAGAAGCGCGACATTGCCGATTCCCTTCCAGAAGTCGTCGACATCGAGGCGCGGAGAGTCAATAGGCTCCTGAATGCGCATGTACTGTGGCTGATTGTACATCAGCTCGTATTTGAGAGGGTTGTATCGAATGTATCGCGCGACAGCCTCGATGAACCGCCGCGAGACGCAGATCCGGTCGTGGTAGCCCTGCTGCCAGATTGTCGAAAGGCCAAGTTGCCGACGGGCAAGAGTCGTCGTATACGACTTGAACTTGCGCATCGCCGCGCCAAGCGCCTGAAGCGGCTCCGCAAGACCGGGCGCGATGCGGAGAACCATGTGGAGATGGTCTGGCATCAGCACGTGTTCCAAAAGCGAGATTCCGGGGTTGAGTCGCGGAATGGCCTCGATGCATTCGAGTACCTGGCGGCCGAAGTCGCTCAACAGGATAGCGGCGTTCTCGACTCGCCCGAAAAGCGCCTTGCGCGGCTCGGTGGCCATCGTTATGAAAAGCACCGCGCCCCGCGAATAGTCGTAGCCGTGGTAGCGGCGGTAGTATTTTATTTGCTCGCCCATGCTGCGCAGTATATCATATTCGCGGCCTCCGTGCCCTGATTCGCGGCAAAAACGAAGTTCGCTTCGGGATCTTGCCCCTCGAATTCACACTCGGAGCCCCCCTTGGGTTTACTATCGGGTCTTGTTGTTGCCAATTGTCCGCGACTGTACCTCGCCGAGAAATTTCCTATCGGCACTTGCGGACGCGAAGTCATTATGCTATACTTGACCCAGTTTAACCAAGGATCAGCTATGCCAATGTTACGAACATATGCCCAGCCGATAAACGACACGGTTATGGTGAAGATTCCAAGGGAGTATGCGTCATACTCTTTTCAGGTTATTCTCGTTCCTTGCAACGTAACTCCACGGCCAGACCCCACCGAGGACATCCACATCTTCGATTCGCTTCACACGGACTGGGGTGGAACGGGAAGCGCCACAGAGATTGCAGCCGCGATTCGAAGCTCAAGACATACAGACCGACATAGTGTGTCATGGTAATCTTACGTCATGCAATATCTCCTAGACACGAATATCTGCATTGCGCTGATCAAGAATATTGGAGCCGTCGCAAAACAGTCAAACATAACTCTTGTCACGCACAACACCAAGCACTTCTCTCATATCCCCGGCATTGTGCTAGAGGACTGGATTGCAGGGTGAAATTCGGAGTCATAGCCACTCTGCACATCAGCGCATCAACTCTCCGTCCTTGCCTTGAACCACACCTCTCCTAAGTCGCATTGGCAAAGGATGTATGCCCTCCGGCTTCATGGGCGCAATCGCCGCCTCGACCATTCGCGGCAGATGTCTCGCCGAATTGCAGCCGACGAAATCGCGGCAAAAACGAAGTTCGCTTCGTACCTGACCCCGTAGAATCCTTTGTCCTCAAACTTGTCCACCGTAGCCTTTGCCATTGACTGTCCCAGAATTTTCATATCCTTTCAGAAGGCTATTCCCATGTGTATTGACGGACGCCATCGGCGGTGAGCCAACGATGCGGAACAGAGGTTTCGAGCCAATCAATGGCTTCGGCCGTGCGGTTGCGCCTTGCAGCGCGGCGAAAGGCGGAAGAAAGTGTCTCGCGCACCTCTCCGTTAGCCAGCGTCCTGCGCCACGAAATGAAAAATGGCATGCCACTACGGGAAAGAAGGTCGATCCACTGACGGTTCTTCTCCCACGGGATCGCGCCTTCCGAGGCGAGTCCGGCACAATCAGGATCGGCGGCAAAAAGCGTTTCGTTCTCGATACCCTTGAATGCCACAGCTCCGACACCATTGCGCTTTGTCTGCCCCCAGTTCTTGCCGCTGGTGTCAGGCCCTACGCGAGAAGCCTCGAAAAGTCCAGCGCACAAATGATTCACTGCATTGCAGCCCAATATCACCATATCGTCGCCAGCGGCATCGCGTATCGTACTGTAGAGCTTGACAATCGTTTCCGCAGTCGTGTGCTTTGCGTCTTGCCACTTGCGGTCATCGCGAATAAGCCGCCCGTCCTCGTCGAATCCCTTGGAATGCCCGCACCAGTCATAAGTAAGGTAGTCAATCTTCACGAACTTGAAACCCCATTCCACGAAGCGCCGGATATCAGCCGCAACTCGCTTCAGCACGGCAGGATCGGAAGGATCGCACATATTCCCTTCCATGCAGAGCGGACGGTACCATAGACCCGGCTTCGCACCGAGCGAAGCGATCTTATCGCAGAATGTTTTCATGTCCATGCCAAACGCATGGGACGATTCCTCCCATGGGCCGTAGCCCGAATCGAACTTGCCCGTAATCCGCTCGACTTCGGGTGGCGAGAACCTTTGCCACCCATCATCCATCACCGCATATGGTTTTGCGGGACAACCTTTGCAGAGCGACACGACAAACGCGACGTCGGCGAGGAAGTTTGTCGCGGTGTTGCGCCCGTAGGCGGCATACCAGTCGTTGAAACCGAACAACGGTTCCTTTAGAAGTCGAGGCTTAGGGCACATTAGCGAGCACAGCCGCCGGCCTGTTGCATACATGCTCTCGCCGGGCGTGGATTCGCATCGCACAACTTCACACGCCTCAAGCGTACGTCCCCCAAGCTCCAATGGCTGTCCAGCAGCGCGAAGATCAAGCAGAAGCTCCAATTTCCCTTTCCCGACGCGCCATGAACACATCGCCCGTGGCTGCACCTTCACGCCGAATCCATACGTTTTCGCGCCATCATGCAGCAGCACATACCACGGAACGGTAATCCCAGCGCCAACAGCAGTCCAAGCATTCTGCGCATTAAGACCTTCACCCGTGCGAACCAATGCCTTCCATTCCGGCTTGACAGGCAACTCAAACGTGATTTTAGCGCATTCGGCATATCCGCTTCTGGAGGTCACGCGCACTACCGAATCCTCCCCCATTCGCACAACTTCGCATGCAGCGGATACGACGCTGAAAAAAACCACAGACGCAGCGACAACGCATCGCCTCGTCTTCGGCAAGCATGAAGTACTTGCGCCGTCTTCAGCGAGACGCGAAACCATCCTTGAGCAGTGGAATGACCTTGTAGAAGTGAACATTGTCGATGTACGCCTTTTCGCCTTCATTCAGCTTGAAATTTACGGTTGCTGTCCCCGCACGGTTTCTATTTGTACGACAGGACGAAGATTTCGCCAATCTTCATATCAACAGCAAATCGTACGTCATCTATATGTTTCATCGGAGGACCGTACAACACCTTGTCTGGTACGTTTCCACTCGGCAGACGAAATAACTTTTGACCAGAAGACTGCGCAACCATATAGAAAATCCCCGAGCCACAGCCGCTCAATTCGTCGCTCTCAACAAGCGGTTCAAAACCAGCCTCTCGCGCAAGGTTGCGACAGAACTGAGAAGTAAGCGATGCCGGATGGGCGATATAAACTTCAGTACAGAGCAGTCCCCGGCGCACGAAAAGTCCGCCTGTATATGTTCCGTCAAGTTTCGCAAGCTCCTTCCAGTCACTACCAGAGACCGGAACAAGCCCCTCAACATTCGGTGCCCCCCATGGCGCATAACTTGCGAACATTCGCCCTTTTATGCCGCGCATAAGGGCATCACATGATGTCCCGTCAGAAAAGACGCAATTGCCTTTCACTCCGGACTGAACAAGGCCAAGTGACGATTCCTCCTCATGGCCTCCTGTCGCGAACAACCCTAGACGCCATTGATAGACGACAACGCGACCATCTCTACAGCAGCGGCGGCGTAATTTGGCAAAACGCTCAGGCGATACAGTTGTCATGTCACCAAACACCACCACCTTCGGAAGGGGACGAGTCTCGTCATCAACAACATCATCTATCAAATAGACATCAACTGGAACTCCGCACAATGCGAAAACACGTTGCGGATTATCTCGCAATGAATAGGCCAGCATACGTCCATCACCGCCGAAGGATGTCTGGCGATAGTAATCTTCGGCTGCGATGAAAGCGATACGATTGTCATCAAGCGGCGTTACTTTGGCTTGATCTGTTATTTCGGCGGCAACACGCCATGTCTCGCGTGCAGCAGCAGAAGTGAACCACCCTCCATCCATGTCATATCCGTGATAGCCGCCGCCCTTCACAACGGCATCAAGCGCAAACTTTAGAACTGTCCGACGGTATGTTTCCGCCGTATGGTTGGCGCGCCAGAAGTCACCACCCCAACTGCCCCAGTTGGCAACATCTGGATTCCGCAAATCCATCTCCCCAATGTACAGTTTGCCACGTCGTGAGATGGAAGCTGCGAACGCCGAAGTGATCACTGGATCCGAATATTCACGCGAATAACTGGGAACAACGGCAAAGAAATCATATTCAGGCGCAAGGAACATCCGCTTCATGCAGGACAGCGAAAGTTTCGGATAGCCATGAAGTCCTGCGTTCGAACAATAACCTCCAACCACAAGGCGGCCACTGCTTCCCTGCTTGATAGCTCCCGCCCAGCCCCTAAGCATCGATGCAGTCGACTCCGCAAGCATTTCGCGATAGTCGCCTTCTGGCGTTTCGCCATGCTCGCGAAAATATGTTCTGTCTATCCAGAACGCGTCACTTCTTGGAATCTCGATCTTGCAGAAGTCCAAGGACGTTTCTACGCCCCATGCCTCCGCCAGACGATCCGCAGTCCCGTATTTATCCTTGAGATGCCGCCTGTAAGCGTCAAGTGCGCAAACAGAATAGTCTGCGGAAAGGTGACTCTCCGCATTCTGATCAAAGAGGTCATACCATTGGCCGTCGCATCCGCCGCTGAGATATACACCCACCACACTCTTGCTCTCCATCCGTTTTTCCAACTCCGCAAACAGACGAACAAGGTTCTCCGACATGTAGTCGGCAAACACGCGCGAACAATACGATACCGCCGGCATTCTACGTCTCTCGCACCAGTCGGCATCGCCATCCGGCGAATCGGTGAAGGCTATAATGCGTGTGTGATGGAAGAGCCCATACTGTCCAGCGGGATTGCGGAATATCTCGCTGGGGTGGTTCTCGCCCCATTTAGGCGGCGGTGTGATGTTGAGATTGAGAAGCAACCGAGCCGTAGGGGCGTGCCGCAGATATTTACGCAATTCGGAGGCGAGACGTTCTGGACCATCGCTTGCAAAAAAGCGTGAAACCTCAATCGGACACGCAAAAAGGTTGAAACCGCAGGCGGAAAACACCGCCGGAATCTTGTAACGATCCACATCTCTGCTCGACATCTTGTAAATGCGAGGAACAATCTTCCGACCATCAAGCAACACAGACGTCCGCCCAGCGGCCGCAGAAAAAGCGAGTCGTTCCTTTCCCCGCACAGCCAAAGCCGCGTCTATCGCGTCATCATCGAGCGTCGGAACCTCATCCTGCATACGTGGCGATGACATCTTGTGACGGAACTCCTTGCCGTAGAGGCGTGATACACAGAGATTCTCATTCGTCCATTTCGCCGGTTCCCCCTCGCACACAAGCTTCAACTCTATCTCCGCAGTATCTTCCGGCAACGTGACAGACGACAACGTTGCCGCAGAGACTCCGTAAAGTTCGGTCGCCTCGCATGTTCCCGTAGGCGTTGCCACACGGGCGTAGGAGCGCCACCGCTGGACTGTCAGGTCATTTGGTGAGTATGCCCTCTGGTTGAACGCACCTGCAGCCCCGGAATACACAACCTTTCCGCTACGTGTCCTCGCAACGATGAATGGATGAACGAACGATGCGCGCGGAATCTGGATTTCGCGCCAAGACGAATCAAGGCAATACCACGCGCCAGGTTCTGCCGGGACAACAATACCCCAGCACGCTCCAGCGAACATCGCCGCCGGAACACAAATGGCGAATCTTTTCATTGCTCAGCCCCTATTCGCAAACGAAAGCAAGCCTGAATCCATACGTGCGATATTCGCCGCTATGCTTGTTGCGTCCCGGAGATCCAATTAGATAGTGGCCACCCTGTAGTGTGTAGTAACCTCCGCGTGTAACGCGCTCACCCGAACCGCTCGGATCCGTCGCAGGCCCTGTCGGATCGACAACAGCCGAGCCGTCACCATATCCAGATTCAGACGAGGAAAACCAATCAAGGCATCCCTCGCCGACATTGCCATGCATATCGTAGAGCCCGAATGCATTCGGTGCCAACAGTCCGACGGGGTGCGTCTCGTTATTGGCATTATCAGAACACCACGCCACCTCTTGCGCATGCGCAGCAGTGAGCGTCTTGCCAGAGTTGAGTTCATTCGTCGCTCCCGCCCTGCACGCAAATTCCCATTGCGCCTCGCTTGGCAGAGTAAATTCAGAAACGCTTGTTGCCGCCTGTATCTTTGGGAGAACCGCCGTTACGACCGTATTGTACTTGCGCGTCTCGACAGGGCGCGAGTCGGATTCAGCAAGGTTCTTAAAATAACTCGGATTGTCGAACCCTGTCATCAGAACGTACTGGCGCTGCGTCACGGGAAATACGCCTATGAAATAATCTTTCGTCAACGTCACGTCATGCCGCTGTCCAGAGGTCGTCTTGCCGTAGGCAACATCCGCATCACGCGCACCCATGCTCCATGTAACATTCTTCGCCGAGATCTTGCGCATCACGAGGTGCGTTGTCTTGTATTTGACGTCGTTCGTAACGCCTGTCCATATGATCACATCGCTGAGCGTAGTGTTAAACCCATCGCCAATTCGCCCGAAATCCGTCTCAACTGCGCCGTACTTGCCGTTCAGCAAGTCGACGCGCGTGACGTTTTCGACGGTGTTGTTCGTAAGGCAGAATATCTTGTACAACACCTCATTGATGTTCGCCGCCGAGTCGGAAAGCTCCAGCTCGACGCGGAAGTCGGCGATGGCGACCTTCTGGTTGCCGAACGCCTTCACGGGATCGATGATGAACTGGCCGATGCCGGATTCAGAGATGCCATACCGGTTGCCGGTTATTGCGGTGACGGGGAGAGGCAGTTCCGTGTTGCCGTTGAACGCCTTTACGGAGATGTCAACGGGGGAAGTTACCTCCGCAAGCTTGTATTCAACCTTCACGTCGGTTGACCACGGCCACTGCTGGCGCACGATCACCTGCTGTATCACCGCGCCATGCGCGGTGAAATGTAAAATGGAAAATGCAAAGTGTAGAATTGCGATTGCGGACACCTTGAGCAACATTGCCTTTTTCATTGTCTTTTTCCTTTCTAAGAATTTACTTGTAGATCAGCAGAAACCCGTTTCCCCCGCCGAGGATGGAGGCGGCGTACGAAACGCCGTCCGCGAGGCAGGAAAGCGAAATTTCGGTGCCCGGGGCGATGGGGCTTAGCGCATACCACCCCTGCGCACCGTCAAGGCCGGTATCGTGCTTCACGCCGTTGACCGTGAACGACGTCGTCCCGTATGGGATTGGCAGCACCGCCCTGTCGGTGGCCTTGCTCCAGACTTTCCCCTCTGCCGGGGCGATGCAGCGCGTCGAGCCTTTCGCGCCTGAGTCGAGGCCCTGTATCAGCCCCAGCTTTGCGGTACGAGACGGGGCGCCGTTGTCGAACGCTAGCGTCAACTCGTACACGTTCTCCGTCTTGGGGGAATCCGGCACAGGCAGGTCGATCTCTATCGAATCCGCCGTGAGGTTGGGATACACACGCGTGTAGCCCACGCCGTTCACGGTCAGCGTCGCCTTCGTCGCGCCGTTCGGATAGTCGATCGGCAGCGTCATCGTGCTGTTCGTAGCCGTGTTCCAGAAGGAACTCGTCTCCGGCCGCAGAAACACGAACGTCGGCTCGCTCGACAGCTTTGCGGCAGGCGCTGAGACCGTAAGGACTGCGGCGCCCGCCAATGCCGCGACCTTTCTCGCCATTATCATGTTGTCCTCCCCTTGTTCTTTTGTTGAAAAAGCAGTAGCGTTTCCCGCCGCCTCTTCCTGCCCGTCATCCGCAGTAAGGACCGCACGGCCAACAATTGTCGCGGCAAGCGCGCCAAGGCCGAGCGCAAACCATATCGCGGCTGCCTTGAGGCGCGGCGGAGCCTGGCGACGCTCGGCTCCGGCGGCGGCGAATCGCGCGGCGAAACTGCGCGGCAGATGCCGCCACGCCGCCTTGTCGCGAAGCGCCTCAGCAATCTTCTCGCCGAACTCGTCGGCCGTGCTCTCTTTGTTGGTTGTCATTGCCTGTTTCGCTTAGTTTGATGCTGTCTTGGCTTGAAAGGTTTGTGCGAGAGCCACCGCAAGCTCCTTTCGCGCCCGGTATAGGCGAAACTTCACGGTGCCAACTGGCTGCTCTAGCAACGATGCAATCTCCTTTACGTCAAAATCCTCGAAATAGCGAAGCACGACAACTGTGCGCAGTGGCTCCGGGAGGCGATCTACGGCGGAGCGTACCGCCGCCGCATCGGCTTTGACTGCAAGCGCCTCGCGCGGATCTGGTGTCATGTCCTCCGCATCGGGAATCTCGCCGTCGAAGACAAGCGCGTTCGCCCCCTTGCGGCGAAGGTCCATCCGCCGGAAGTTCAGCATCACCGAATACATCCACGAGAAAAAGCTGCTGCGGGAATTGAACTGGCATATCTTTTCAAGGACTCGCTCGAAAGTGCGAAAAACTAGGTCTTCTGCATCGGCTTCACTTTGGACGATACGGCACGCCGCCGTGAAAAGGCGGTCGCCGTATTCGGCGACAAGCCGCTTTGCACCCGCCTGCCTATCGGCGGAAATCTCTTCCCATATCTCCATATTGTAATATAGTAAGATGCGAGAAGAGCCGGAAAGGTTTAGCCTATGATTCCACTCCTCTGTCTAAAAAACATACACCGCCCATCACGACCCTACGTGCCCGTTGGGGCTATACCCGACCATAAAGCCGTGGGTCTTCTGGAAAACTTGGGGAGGGACCCCATTCTGGCTTCATTTTTTCGCGCCCTTTTCCGCGTTTTCTGCAAGTTACGCTGTCTACTCGCTATCGCCGTTGCTACGGCTATAGCGAACGGACGACTTCGTACGTTCCGGCAGGATACTCCTTCGGTTCGTAGCCTGGCACGGTCACTACGGCCGTCGTGTTGGCGGGAACCGTGAACTTCCAGATCCAGCGTCCGCCGTCATAGCGCCACGCGCTCTTGATTTCGCCATACGGCGACATGAAAGCCGCGTCCACGCTACCGATGCGGCGGTCAGGCTTGGGCGCGAGCACGAAGCGCCTGTAACCGCCCTCTTCGCCCGCCCTTATGCCGGCCATCGAGCCATACATCCACGAAAGCACCGCCCCGTAGGCGTAGTGGTTGAACGAATTCATGCCGGCGTTGCCAAAACCGTCCTTCTTCGTGTAGGAGTTCCAGCGCTCCCAGATCGTCGTCGCGCCCTGGTCAACCGAATACAGCCAGCTCGGGTTCTTGTGCTGCAAGAGAAGCGAATAGGCCATGTCCGGCGCGCCAACGTCATACGTAAGCGCGTCCATCAGGATGGACGTCCCGAGAAAGCCCGTCTGCAGGCAGTCGCCGTGGTCCTTGAAGTTCTGCAACAGCGCGGCCTTCGTCGCGGCAATGGCGTCGGGCTTCTCGAGGATGCCAAGCTTCAGGGCAAAGAGAGCCGGCGTCTGCATGTCGCGGAAGAGCGGCAGAAGCATGCCGTCCTCCGCGAGGAACTTGCCGCGCATGTAGGCGAGGTTGCGCTCGGCCATCTCGCGGAACGCCTCGGCGTCGCCGGAGAACCCGGCCGCCTTCGCCATCTCGGCCATCATTCGGGCGTCCCACGTCAAGTAGCATCCCCCGAGATACTGCCAGTATGTCTTGGCGTCCTCCTTCGGGATCCTGCCGCCGTCCGGCCCCTTGTCGTAGGCGCCGCCGCCGCACGACTCGAGCTTCTCGTAGCTGAGCCAGTCGGCCCACTGGTGGCCCATCGCCACCGGAGACGTGAACTTGGTCCGGTCGATGAGGGCCATATAGCGCTTCATGGAGTCCCAGTTCTGCTCCACTACCGACGTGTCGCCGAACTGCCTCCACATGGTGTAGGGTACGATCACCCCGGCGTCGGCCCAGCCCAGTTGCTCGCCGCGCTCGCATCCGTACTGCGCCTCCGGCGCGACGCCCGTGTAGGAGCCGTCTTTGTGCTGCGTGTCGCGCATGTCGCGCATCCACTTCACGAAGAAGCCGTAAGTGTCGGCATTGTATGCGCCCGCAAGCGCGAACACCTGCGTGTCTGCCGTCCAGCCAAGGCGTTCGTTGCGCTGCGGGCAGTCCGTGGGAACGGAAAGGTAGTTGGAGTACTGCCCCCACTGCACGTTCTTGACGAGCCTGTTGACGTCGGCCACGCCGGTGGAGAGGCGACCCGTCTCCATGTCGCGCCCGATGGAGGAAACCGGCAGCGAACGGATCTTCAGCAGCTTTACGCCGCCCGTCACGGTAATCGACGCATAGCGGTAGCCGAAGAACGTGAACTGGGGATAGTATTTCTCAACGCCTCCTCCGGCGAACGTGTAGTTGAGCGTCGTGCGCGCCCGCCTGTAGTTCGTCGTGTATATCGATCCCTCGGGGCCGTCGCAGCCGCGCTTCTTCGCGCCGTTGCCGTCGTTCAGCATCTCGGCCGGGCGCATCGTCAGGGTAGTGCCTGCCGCTGCCTCGAACTCGAACTCCGGCACCGCCGCGGCGTTCTGCCCGAAGTCGACGACAAGCGTCTCGCCGGCGTCAAGCTCCACGACGTCGCCGTCCCTGTAGCCGCGCACCTTCCTCACCGTGCCGAACTCGCCGTCCTTTGCGCCGTCAACGCCCTTCCACACGTACATCTCGACCGGCGCAATCGAGAGGTCTCGGCGGAGGCTGATCCCCGGGCCTTCCATGGCCACCAACGCGCCTCCGAACTCGCCATTGGCCTCGGAGGCCTTGAAGCCGACAAGCCCCGAGCCGGAGAGCCACTTCCGGGGAACGCGAGCGTCATAGTCCTCGCCGTCAAATATCGCCGCACGGACGACAGGTCCCGCAACGGACGAAAGCCAAGTCTCGTCAGTGCCGACGCGCGTCTCGGAGCCGTCCTCGTGGCGCAGGACAAGCACCGCGCGCAGGGCGGACTTCTTGCCGCGAAAGTTCACGATCTTGTCGCGCCACCATCCGGCCGACACCTCCGCGGCTACTACGTTCGCGTCCGCAGCGCCAGTCTTCACGAGATGCGTCACGTCATAAGTGAAGGAGTGCTTGGTCTTCGCAAAATGCGTGAAGCCAGGCTTCAGGAAGTCGCGCCGCAACGAACCGTCCGCGAGCTTGCGCGACACGGGCTCTCCATTCACGTATGCCTCGAAGACGCCGAGGCCCGACACGGCGAGCCACGCCTCCTTGACGGCCTTCCCGTTCGGCACAGTCTTTACGAAGCAGCTAGTGCCGTCCTCGGCCTCCTGCTTGGAGACCCTGTCGTGCACTTTCGCTACGGCCGTCCTGACCTTGGAGTCCGCCGCGGAGATCCACTTGGACCCGGTCCAGTCGCCGTCGCCGAAAAGCCCGGTGTCGAACGAAGCGCTCGCCGGCTTGAGCCATTCGCCCCTCTCGTCCTTTACGGCGACCGTCCATGCGTAGCGCATAGCGCTCCTGAGGGGCCTTCCGCCGTAGCGCACCGCCACGGACCTTCCGTCCGCGACCTCGCCGGAATCCCACACCTCCGCGCCGCCAACCGAGCGTTCGTAGAGGCGTATGCGATACGCGGTCTGCGCGGCGCCACGCCTCTCCGAGAGCATCTGCCAGCCGAACGACGGCCTCGCGCCGATGTTGGCCGGAGAAGCGAGATGATCTACTGAAAGACGCACAATCTCCGCCTCTGCGGCAGCCGCAATTCCACCGGCAAGAACCGCCGACATGGCAAGCATTTTAGCAAGTATCATTGTTTCATCCTTTCTATATTTAAAATTTTACATACGCACCACTACGCCGCCGCCGCAAACACCACCGAAGCGACTATAAACGATCTTATACTCATGTAGTGTATAATACCAAAAATTCTACCGCCATTCATTCAAAAATGCAAAAAGATTTCGGTGTAAAATCAAGCAAGGGCGCACCGAGCGATTTATACTACATGTCTTCAAGGGAGAGCATTCCGACCGACCGGGCGAATTCCCGCTTGTGGGGATTCTTCTCAAGGAACGCCGCGACCTTTCGCTCCAGCAAATCGGCGCTATATCTGCCTTTGTCCCTCTTGACTTCGAAAAAGTCGATCTTGCCCGCGAATTCGTCTTCGCACACGAGGTCAATCTCGTTCTCGCCCTTTCTATCCCACCAACCGCCAATGGTCGAATAACGCTCCTCCTCGACGAACTTCCACTCGAAGTACCGTTCGAGGGCATACCCTGAGAAGACATCAAAATCCTCCGCCACAAGCGAACGAAGGCGCTCGAACATTCCGCGCTCGACATACTGCGCGTACGTGAAGGCATACCGAAACCAGAATCGGAGAAATGGATCTCCGATGCGGAAGGCGGCATTCTTGCTTGCAGGCGGGGCGAATACCGGATTGATCTTGCGGATGAGCCCGTAGTTCTTGTCGAGATTTGAAAGGTATGCGCCGACGTCCGACCCGAGGTCGTTCTTTATCTCGGCGAACTTGGTATGCCCCGCTGCAATGGAAGAGAGTATCGTGAAATACGTGGCGGAATCGTTTCCAAACTCCTGCATGAGAATCGAACGCCCTTCCTCCAGAAACGGGGAGGCATCGGAAAAGAAGAGGTCGATCATCCTCTTGCGGGTGAAGGCATG
>JBGUVV010000250.1:0-3580 GCA_045220525.1 Kiritimatiellia bacterium | reverse complement strand
CGCTACCTGCGGGTTCTGGAACTGCTGCCTGGGAAGAATCGTCAGTTGCGACGAACTGCCAGACCTCACCGCCCTTCCGTAATCTACTGGCGCACAGAACCTCCGCGCCTCCGAGGCAAGGTCAAAGACTCCTATGAGAACGAAAGCCGCAAGAGCGCCCCGGAGCGCAAGCGACAGGCTGTCACGTCCCTTCGAAAAATCGTCAATCCAACGGCCAAGCGCCGCGATTCCGAAGCCTGCAAGGACACATAGGCAAAACTCCGTGAGGTGGTGCCACTTTACCGGCGCGCGAATGCTGTCTCCAAACGGCAGCATGTAAACGAGCCGATAGACCATCTCGCAGTAACGCCCCATGGAAAAGAGCCAGAATACGATCGCGGCGACAGCGAAGAAAACGATTGCAGGGCGATCCGTCGCCTCGCGCCTCGCGCCGACGAAAATCGAAGCAACCCCTATCAACGCCAGAAGGCACGTCACCCATCCGACGTAAAGCGAATGCTGGCGGTAGTTGCCCTCGGCCGCCTTGTAAGGCCTGCCAAGCGCGCCCGTGTATGGGCGAACGCCCCTGTAGCCGTTGATGGAGAGGACGAACGGGCAGCTCGTATCGCCGTTGACGCGCGAATTGAAGAACTCGGAGGTTTCCGCCGGCGGCATGGACCAGTTTGTCGCGAATATCCATCGCGCCTCGGCGTCGCTGACGCCCTCGCCGCCTGAAAGCGCAGAGCCCTTCGACTCTTCTATCTGCCCCTCGCGGCCTGCCAGCGCACCGGTGAAGGCCTGATGGATGCTCGGCGCCCCTACGAGGAAAAACGCCAAGGCGGCAAGCGCAACACCAACTGAGAGCGACTTCCACTTAGGGCGATCGGCCACTGCGCGAAACACAAAATACGCGCCTGTAAACGCCGTGAAGAGGAGCCAGAGGTCCGGTTGGTAGTAGCTGCCCCAGGCGACGACAAGGCCCAGCAGCAGATAGTGGCGCATGTGCCCGCCCTTGATCGCCCTATCAACGAGCCCAAACGCGAAAACGCCATACGTCATCCAGACAAACCAGCCGCCGTGCCCCGCCGAGAAGAGGGTGAACCAGTAGCCGCAAAACGCGAGCAGCAGCCCCGCGCCATACGAGGCAAGGCGGGAGAGTCCGCGTCCGCGCAGGAAATATGCCATCCCAAGCGCGGCAAAATATACGGCGACGGCATACTTTAGCTCGCGGCAAAAGAGAGGCGACCCAAGAAGCCCGGACCAGAGAAGGTCCGTCGGCTGCATCCTGCCGGTCGTAATGAACTCGTTCCACCAGCGCGTAAGGATGTCGCCATACGCCGTCAGGAAGACGACGCCGTCGTCCGGCGAGACAAACGTCACGTCGGACGACCAGCAGCCCCAGAAGACATACCCCGCGACAGCCGCAAAGACGGCGGTAAAGGCGAGGAACCAGCCCAACTTGGGACTGATGCGCATTTACGCGATCTTGCCGAGGGCGATGATGGTGAACACCATCGTGAAAATGGCGACGGTCTCGACGATGCCGAGGGCGCCGAAGTAGTTGGTGAGGCCCTGACCTGTCTCGGCCTGCGCGTCGCAGGCGGCGGCGGCGGCGCGGCCCTGGAAAAGCGCGGAGAGCCCGATGCCAAGCCCCGCGAACACGCCGAGGATGAGGAGCGGCACGCCCGCGCCTGCGACGCCGGTCTTGCCAAGCATGATGAACATGAGGATCATCCCGTAGAGGGTCTGCGTAATCGGCGCTCCGACGAGGCCGAGCAGGATGAAGGGCGCAGGCTTGTTCGCCGCGTAGCACTTCTTCCACGAGCCCACCGCAGACGCGGCGGCGAAGCCCGTACCAAACGCCGATCCCGCCGCACTCAGCCCGAGGCACGCGATCGCTCCCGACACTACCATTGCATCCATTTTGCTTTCTCCTTTGGTTTGTTTTCCCTGTTTGTCCTAAAGTTCACTTCACGAACCGGCCCTCTTGAACGCCTTGAACGCATAGCCGGCCCAAGAGACGCCCTTGTGGTTCGAGAACTCGAGCGTGTTGAGCCGGACGGCGTGCACGAGGATGGAAAGCCCAGCCATCGCAAGGTTGAGCCCGTGCCCGACGAGAAGAATAAGCACCATCGGCACGGCCTTGAGCCAAATCGGAAGGTCGAGCCCGACCGCCATGTCGTTGAAGTTCTCGGCGACCTTGACGGACGCCAAGCCCACGGCAAAAAGCCTCACGTACGAGATTATGTCGCCGAGGGCGCTCATTATGTTCAGCGGCAGCATCCCAAGCTCGATGCCCCTCGACTTGAGTTCGCTCCCCTTGAGCGTGAAGCCGAACACGAGGACGAGCGACACGCCGAACATCCAGTAGGCCCACTGCGGGACCCCGGAGAAAATGCCTACAATCGCATTCGTGACGAGATACATGAAGAACACTATCCCGGCCCAGCCGAACTGCGCAAGGCACGCACGGTCGTTCAACATGCAAATCCCGCTCCAGACCCGCGCAAGGACAAGGTGGCTCGCGCCTATCGTGAAGCAGAGGAACATCATGTTGTTGTATGTCGGGTCGCCGAGCCACTTCACCGTCGGCCATTCCGCCGCGAACGGCAAGCCCGCGCCAAACCACGTGTTCGAGAGTAATCCCCAGACAATCGTCGCCGACGAGAACACCGTAAGGAGCGTGAACCACGCGCGCGGCAGCTTCTTCCGCGCCGCAAGCGTCGCGGCCAGGAATATCGCGCCATAGCCGCCGTCCCCGACGAGCATCGCGAAGAAGAGCGAGAAATAGCACATGAACGGCACCGAGACGTCGCTTTCGGTGTAGGCCGGCGCAATGCCAAGCCCTTCGAAGAGGGCCGTCACGGGCCTGAACATCTTCGGCGGCTCGATGAGCGTCGGAGGCGTCTCGCCCTCGGCAGGGTCTCGCAGCAGGACGCCCCAGCCAGGGGCGTTCGCGCGCTCGAAAAGCCCCTCTGCCTCAGACTGGGTCACCTCTGCAAGAAGCGCCTTTTCCTTCGTAACGGGGATCCAGCCGGAGATCACGGCGACTGCGCCGCTCTCAGACATTAGCCCCTTCGCCTGCTCGAACGCGACGCGGTCCCTGATAGCTGGGAACTTCCTTGCAATCGCCGCGTCGTCGCAGCCCGCGATCTTCGCGTCGTCTATCCTGATCCTGTTCTCGACCCTCGCAAGCTTCTCGCGCATCTTGCCAAGGCGCATCTCTGGCCAGCGAACGGTCTGGCGGGCCTCGCCCATCTCCGCGCCCTCGCCGAGGATGTCGAAAGAGCCGTCTGCATAAAGGCGAAGCTCCAGCCCCTTTTCGCGCAACTTGCCTGCAAGGGCGGGATCAAAGTCGCCAAACGCCTCGTATGTGCGAATCTCGCGCTCTAAGCGATCCTTCTCCGCCTTGAGCGTCCGGCGGTCTTCGTCAAGCGCGAGGACGCCCTCGACGGAACACGGCCGCGCATCGACTTCCTCGTCGCCTCGCGCCTTCAATATGAGCATTACCGCCTTCTCTGCGTCGGCGGCCTCGCCCTTCGCGGCAGCTACGCCATCCCCGGAGGCGGTATCAAGCGCAAGATGAACGACCCCCATGGAG
>JBGUVV010000249.1:0-5176 GCA_045220525.1 Kiritimatiellia bacterium | reverse complement strand
GTCGTGGTGAACCAGTACCTCAACGGCGGCCAGACGGACAACGGTCTCATGGTGCTCTGCTGTGCGTTCCTGTTCTCGATCCAGATATACGGCGACTTCTCGGGCTACTCCGACATAGCGATAGGGTGCTCGCGCCTCTTCGGGATAAGGCTGATGCGCAACTTCGCCTTCCCGTACTTCGCGCGCGACATCGCCGAGTTCTGGCGCCGCTGGCACATCTCGCTCACGACGTGGTTCAGGGACTACCTCTACATCCCGCTCGGCGGCAGCCGCTGCTCGAAGGCGAAGATGGTCAGGAACACGTTCGCCATATTCCTCGTGTCGGGCCTCTGGCACGGCGCGAACTGGACGTTCGTCGCGTGGGGCGCGTTCCACGCGCTCCTGTTCCTCCCGCTCCTCCTCGGCGGCAGGAACAGGAAGTACCTCTCGGGAGTCGCAGAGGACCGCTGGTACCCGACGCCGGCGGAGCTCGCGATGATGCTCAAGACGTTCCTCCTGGCGATGGCGGGCTGGCTGGTCTTCCGCGCGACGAGCCTGGCCGAGGCCGGGCGGTGGATCTGCGACATCGCGAACTTCGCGTCGTACGGCGTCGACGGCGAGTTTCCGCACGCAGGGCGCGTGGCGTTCCCGATGATAGGCCTCATGTTCGCCTGCGAGTGGTTCAACAGGCGCGAGCAGTTCGGGTTCGCTAGGTATCCGCGCTGGGCCGCGCTTCGGTGGCTTCTCTACTTCGCACTGGTGCTTTTCGTATTCATGTACACGCCTGGTTCGCAGACGTTCATCTACTTCCAGTTCTGACAAATGAAAAAGTTCGTCGTAAAGTCGTTTCTTTTCGCAGCGCTCGTCGTCGGCGTCATAGGCGGCGTCTGCGCATTGGAGATATTCGCCGAGATCCGCGCATACCGCAGGGAGGTGGTCGCGCCGCCCGCGGCGTCCATCCTGGTGTGCGGCGACTCGCAGCTCGGCAACTCGGTCGATCCGCAGGTCTGCCCGGAGTTCTTCAACTTCAGCGCGCACGGACGGTCCCTCGACCAGTCGTATCTCGCGGCGATCGACTTGCTGCGCGGCAATTCCGGCGGCAGGATAAGGACAATCGTGCTGGACGCCTATCCGGCAGGGGCCACAATCTCGTTCTCCTGCGGAATGAACGATATGGAGTTTGCCGGGAAATACTGGCTTCTGCACTACCTGCATCCGGATGAAACCATTAGGAGCCTGCATAGCGGGCTTATAGTAGCAAGAGACAACCTCGTTGGCCGCCGGCTCAGGCACTTCTGGCGGGCGGCCAGGGGCAAGGTGGAGTTCCACAGTTCGCTCGAGGGAAAGTATACGCCGTCCTTCGAAGTCATCAGGCGGGTCAGTCCGGCGGCTTTCGACGGCATAGCGCGCAAGAAGGCCGGCGAGGCGAAGGGCGCGGCGGACGTCGGCCCGGATTCCCCGTGCTTTGCGGTCCTTGACGACATGGCGCGGCTGGCGGCCGGGGAGGGCGTGGAGATGGTGCTCGTCACGACGCCATGGCATCCCGACCTGATTGCGCTTTGCGGGGAGGCCGAACTCGACCGCTTCGTGGCCAGCGTCTCCGCATGGGCGGCGAAGAGGGGCGTCAGGTACGTGAGCTTCCTCAAGGAGCGTTTCCCCGAGGAGTGCTGGCTGGATGCGAACCACCTGAACGCGAATGGCGCCAAGTTGTTCACGCCGATGCTGCTGAATGCAGTTCGCGGGGAAAATTTGCTATAATACACGAAACATGCGGATGGAAGAATAGTGCACGAAATGTCGTCTGACACGAAAAAGATCTGGTTGATGGCGATCGGATACTGGGTCGTCACGGTGGCTCTTTGCGCTTTATGCTACCCGGTGACGATTTCCGACACAATCGCCCGCTATGCCCCGATGGCCGACCATTTTGCAAGAGGCGAGTGGTCTCTTGCGTTCCATCCGCGCTTCGGCGTACTCTTCCAGGTTCTTGCCGGCAGCGTGGCGAAGCTGACCGGTTGCGGCGGGGATGTCGCGACCCAGGTCGTTTCGCTTGGCTTTCTGTCGCTTTCCGCCGTTCCAGTCTGGTTTGTCGTAAGCGATCTCTTCGACAGGCGCATCGCGTGGTGGGCCGTTGCGCTGATGCTTGTCTCCGACGACCTGTCGCGCTATGCGATTGACGGGCTTCGCGACACCGGCAAGTGCCTTGGCTTTGCGCTGCTGGGGCTTGGGGCGGTGCGCAAGGCGCCGGTCTGGTATGCGCTCGGCCTTTTCGTCCTCGTGACGCTCGTGTCGTACGGTTTTGCCGTTGCATCAGTTCTTCTTTTTGGCTGGTGCGTGTATTGGTGCGTGACCAAGTCGGAGAAGCCTTCCGTTGCGACGTTTTTGGTGCCGGTTGCCGCCTGGCTTGTGGGCACTGCGGCGGTTGTCTTCCAGACGCATGCCTTTACCGGGCATTGGCTGCCGTCGCCTCATTACATCAAGGTTCTCGGGGGTGTGCTGTGATAGCGGTGATTGCCATAGCCGCCGTCGCCATCGCCTACCGCGTCAAGGCGCGCCTTTTCACCAAGGCGGAGTTTGCCGTGTTGTCGATTTTCATTGTCCACCTGGTGATGGTTGAGCTGCAGATATCGATATGCGACCATTCTCCGTTTCCAGAGAAGCGCTATTGGGTGCAGGCGGGGGTGTTGCTTTCCGGGTGGGCCGTATGGGGCCTTGTCAGGTTTTCGGCGGCGCTGTCGTCCAGGTTCCGACCGGCGCGTTACCTGCTTCCTGCGGCCGTAGTCTGCCTCGCGGCCGTCGAGGTCGCCATGATAGCGAAGCCCCACGTTCCCTTTTCGCGCCGATATGCGCACTTGCGGGCGGTCGACTGGGCGGAAGAAATGATACGGGCGGACTGGAAGGGGCCTTCGAAGGACAAGGGCATCGAGTTCATCACTGCTGAATACCGCCAGCCGAACCGGCCGATCGTCCGCGCCCATACGGCGCGGCTCCCGTATGTCCTTAACGGGCGCAACGATTCCGTCTCGCAGGCTTTCGAGGACGACACGCCCGACTACATATGCGACGAGGAGGGCAAGATTGATCTTCTCTCCGAATCGCTTCATGGTGCCAAGTATGAACTGATGGAGAAGGCGAAGTTCGGCCGCCGCACATTTGCGCTCTACAGGCGCGTGAGGAAGGGGCCTGCGCGATGAGGGTGATGAACGTCATGCTCGGAAAGGGCCGCGGTGGGCTTGAGGCCGTGGCATACCAGTATGCACGTGTCTTCAAGGAGCGCGGGCACGAGTCCGTCATGGTCTGCCACTCTAAGTCGCAGCTGAAGTGCCCGGAAGGCGTAACGAGAGTCGGGCTGCCGGGCTCGTCGCTCTTCAATCCGCTGAACTATTTGAAGCTTGTCCTGGCGATTCGCAAATACCGTCCGGACGTGGTCTTTGCCCATGCCGGCCGGGCGACGAACTTCTGCAATGCGATCCGCAGGTTCATGCCGCGCTATACGCGCCTCGTTGGGATTGCGCATGGCGCGAACTCGAGAAGGTTCCGCGAGATGGACAGCATAATCGCCGTTTCGGAATCGGTTCGCCAGGAGCTCGTGCACGACTGGCAGGCGCCGGATGGGCGGATTCGCGTGGTTCACAATGCAATCAAGGTCTCGCCGCAGATGCCTGCGCGGCGCAATGCCGGAACGCCTATGGTCGCTTTCCTTGGTCGCTTTGACCATTGCAAGGCGGTGGACGTCTTTATCGACTCGCTTGCCGTCATGAAGGCGCATGGACTGGATTTCCAGGCGAAGATAGGTGGGGGCGGCGAACTGGAGCAGGCGCTTCGGGCCCAGGCCGAGCGGCTCGGCGTTACCGACAGGATAGAATGGTGTGGCTGGGTGGACGACTCGCAGAAGGACGAGTTTTTCGCCGCTGCCGATGTCGTGGCGATGCCGTCGAGAGAGGACGCCTTCCCCGTCGTGATGCTCGAGGCGATGGCGCGCGGCAAGCCGATGGTCGTCTCCGACTGCGAGGCCCCGGCGCGGGTCGTGTCGTCCGTCGGCTTCGGGCTCGTCGTTCCGAAGGAAGACGCGAAGGCCCTTGCCGAAGCCGTAGGGAAGCTGCTTGGCGACCCCGTTTTGCGGGGCGAGATGGGCGCAAGGGGATACGAGGCGGCAAAGGCGGAATACTCAGAGGAGCACCTGGGCGACGTGCTGGAGAACGTCGTGCTGCACTGCGATGTCTCGCGCAAGCGCTCCCTGACGCCGGGCAGGTTCCGCGTGCTGGCATTGATGCTGGCGGATTCCGCATGCCTTTTCGCGGTGTGGGCGGTGCTGGTGTTTGGCTACAAGGCGGTAGGGCTTGGAGACTACCACGCGCATTTCTACTGGCACCTCTGGCCTGTGCTTCTTATCTTTGTCGGGGTCAACGCGATATGCCGCCTCTACCACGGGAACTGGATGTATCCTGCGATGCCGCTCTCCCCCGTGGAGGAGTTTCGCCGCCTTTTCGCGTCATCGGTATTCACCCATCTTCTGCTGATGTCGTTTCTCGGTTTTGCGCGGCACAATGCGGACTATTCGCGGTTTATCATAGGGGCAAGCGGCGTGTTAGCGGGATTTTTCGCGCAGTCGTTCAGGAATCTTGTGCGCCACGCGCTTTTCAAGTTGCACATATGCCAGATACCGGTTGCGCTTGCGGGGTCCGGCGAGACTGCAAGGCGCGTGGAGGCGATTCTTGGGAACAGTGCATACATTGGCTTTGACATCGTCCTCAGGTTTGACGAGAGATCCATGAGGGACATAGTGCCCAGGTCGCAGAAGCTCGACGTAAAGATACTCCTTGCATGCCAGGACGAGCGCTTTTTCCGTGCCCAGCTCAGGAATTTCGCGGCCTGGTTCAACTACATCGAATACCTTCCCCGGATGGAGGTTTTCCCCGTGCTCGGATCGCATGCGGTGTCCATTGACTCCATCGGAGGCCTTGAGATGATGAACCAGGGCCGCATGAAGGCGCTGCGATGGGAGAAACATGTCCTTGACTTCCTTTTGGCGGCAATCGGGTTTGTGCTGTCGATTCCGCTTTTCGTCATAATCCCGATTCTTGTAAAATTGACGAGCAAGGGGCCGGTCTTCTATCGCCAGGAGCGCCTTGGGAAGCTGGGTCGTCCTTTTAAGATATGGAAGTTCCGTACGATGTATGCCGACGCGGACGAGCGC
>JBGUVV010000248.1:0-3364 GCA_045220525.1 Kiritimatiellia bacterium | reverse complement strand
GCAAGGACGACTATTGCAGGCCGCCGTACAAGGTGAGCGAACACCGCCATTGCCTGGCTATACGCGGCAGCGCAGATGTGCTTGTAGAGGACATCACCTGCCGCGACGCCGGTGGTGACGGCGTGTTGCTCTCCGACTATGGTCGCGGCCGCACAAACTCGCGCATAACGCTTCGGCGCGTGACCTGCGACAGCGGGCACCGACAGGGCGTCTCGGTCATATCGGCCGAGGACCTGCTGATCGAGGACTGCGACTTCGTCAACACTGCCGGCACCGCGCCCGAGGCTGGCATCGACTTCGAGCCTAACTATCCAGTGGACCGGCTTGTCCGCTGCGTCGTTCGCAATACGCGTTTTGCCGGCAATCGTGGCGCGGGCGTCGACGTCAGCTTCCACAACCTCAACGAGACTACGCTGCCGGTTGACATTCGTTTTGAAAACTGCCGCATTGCCGACAACGGCTACGCGGCGGTCGTCATTGCGCGTAACAAGTTCAATGAGTCGCCGAAGGGAATTGTCCGGTTCGACAACTGCACGCTGATCGGCGGCAGATCGTGTGGCGTCGAGCTTTTTCGGAAGGTCGGGGACGGCTTTCGCGTAGAGTTCAACCACTGCCGCATCGAGAACGTCGGCCCGAACGGCCGGGCAGACGTCACGTTCGTTTCGCGCGACTGGTCGGACGACCCGCCGGACAACATCGCGTTCAACGATCTGTCCGTCGTTCAGCCGAAGGCGCGCGAGTGGTTCCAGAACATCGCGCCTGGCCTGGGGCCTTCGGCGGTACGCGACATCACGGGCACTGTGACGGTGAAGTCGCCGAATGGAGAGAGGAAGATTGTGTTGGACGAAGCATGGCGCAGGGCGAACTTCCGCGATCCGCCGCAACAGCCGCCGGCGAGGTGGACGACACGGGGGCAGCCGGACGTTGTCGCGTTCGACAGCTGCCCGGGAAAGAGTGTCAGACTTCCGGCGTTCGCGCATTCCGGCGAGGCAAGAATGGTCTTTTACGCCGACCGGGCGAAGAAGGTGAATTTCGTCGGACAGCGCTACTGGTGGCCTGGCAAGAAGCCGGATCATGAGATTCGCCCGATTGAGATTACGTCGCTGGACGGAATGTATTCGACGTCCGTTCCGATCGTGCCGTTTGAGCCGACGGCGTTCTCCGTCGAGGTTCCCAAGGCGGGCCTCTACCACCTTCACGTCTATTGCTACCGCAACAAGTTCATATTGAATGAGGCGGACGTTCCGGTGGCGATCTGGTTGCGGCAGGGGCCGCAGCGCATCTTCTGCCTTGAGCAGGGTCTCAAGATGTTCTTGCGTCCGACGGCGGGGGAGATGGCGGTTCTCGCGTCCTGCAAGGACGAGAGCATCAATTTCCGCCTCTCCTCTGCGGACGGCCTGACGCTTTGGACCTCCGCGCCGCACGACTGGACGTCGTTTGTGACGAATGTGTCTGCCGGGGCGGGACTCTGGACGCTCGACTTCGGCTGTCCGAATGCCTCGGCATTCCCGACGGGCTATTCGACGATCATTGACGTGACGGGGACGCCTGGCTTTTTGTTCCTCTCGGGCGAAAAGACATGGATGGTTAAGTGATCGGGAAGGAGATGCTATGATGAAGATAATCGCGTCGGCTGTTCTCGCTGGAAGTCTCGCAATCGGATGTTCCTCATGGGCGCAGCCCGTTCGGTACAACGTGCCTCGGGAGACGGACGAGGCCAGGGCGGAGCGGCTGGACTGGTGGCAGGCCGACCGCTTTGGCATGTTCATCCATTTCGGGCTTTACTCGATGGCGGGCAGGCATGAATGGGTGAAGTCGATCGAGGCGATACCCGACGAGGTCTATGACGAGAAGTACTTCAGGCGTTTCAATCCGGACAAGCTGGACGCGAAGAAGTGGGCGAAGGCCGCCAAGGCTGCGGGAATGAAGTACGCGGTTCTCACCACGAAACACCATGAAGGCTTCTGCCTGTGGGATTCGAAGGTGACGGACTATAAGTCGACGAACACGCCTTTTGGGCGCGACATCGTTCGGGAATTCGTCGATGCCTTCCGCGCCGAGGGGCTGAAGGTGGGCTTCTACTATTCGCTCATTGACTGGCATCATCCGAAGTACGTGATAGACCTCGTCAACCATCCGCAGAAGGGCCTTTCGTGGGAACTCTACAAGAAGCTCTGCGCCGAGCCCGATCCGAATGCCGCACTTAAGCCGTACTTGGACCGAATCGCGAAACTGAACGAGACGCGCGACATGGCCGTCTACCGCCAGTACATGAAGGACCAGGTCGCTGAGCTCTTGACGAACTACGGCAAGATCGACATTCTCTTCTACGACATGTCCTTCCCTCAGTACATAACAGGCAAGGGCCGCAAGGACTGGGGTTCCGAGGAACTGCTGACGCTGACGCGCAAGTTGCAGCCTGGGATCGTCGTCAACTGCCGCCTCGACCTCCTCGAGGACCCTTGCGGCTATGACTTTCTGACGCCGGAGCAGAAGAACCTGCGGGCGTGTCCGGTCATGGACGGCAAGAAGGTCGCGTGGGAGACCTGCCAGACGTTTTCCGGCTCGTGGGGGTACTACCGCGACGAGATGACGTGGAAGAGCCCCGCGCAGATAGTCGCGCAGCTCCCGAAGACCGTCTCTCTCGGCGGCAACCTCATCATGAACGTCGGGCCAACAGGGCGCGGCGAGTTTGACGCCCGGGCGATGTCGCGCCTCGCGGACTATGCGAAG
Source organism: Kiritimatiellia bacterium (assembly GCA_045220525.1). Classification (GTDB taxonomy): domain Bacteria; phylum Verrucomicrobiota; class Kiritimatiellia; order RFP12; family UBA1067; genus UBA1067. The sequence continues at coordinate 631 of JBGUVV010000248.1, read as the reverse complement.
TGGATGGACGCAAATGGACGGGCGATATACGGATGCGGCGAGGCACCCGACGCATTCGAGAAGCCCGAAGGGACGGTTCTCACTTGGAATCCGGCGACGAAGCGGCTCTACATCCACATTCTGGAATGGCCGATCAAGTCGCTTCCTGTGAAATTCTGGAAAAAGATTGCCTATGCGCAATTCCTCCACGACGGCAGCGAGGTGCAGGTCGCCGAACCGTACTGGAAGCGCATCGACAACGGCGACGACAAGTCAAATTTGCGCGGCACCTTGGAACTTCCGGTTATGAAGCCAGATGTCGAGATTCCCGTTATCGAGGTTTTCCTGAAGGATTGACATGGTTGAAAAGCTTCCGATCATGGCCGCGCTGGCCGTCGTCACGCTAAACGCGTATTCGTCTACGCTGTCGCTTGACGGGACGTGGGAGTTCTCCAGGGACGGCGGGGCGTTCAAGAAGGTGACCGTTCCGCACGATTGGGCAATCGCGGGGCCGTTCGATCCATCTGCGCCGTGCAGGTCTGGGAAACTGCCGTGGCAGGGCTACGGCGAGTATCGCCGCACGTTCTCGGCCGCAAAGTCCACAAAGGCGTTTCTCGTCTTTGACGGCGTGATGGCTTGGCCGGAGGTCTTT
>JBGUVV010000247.1:0-2997 GCA_045220525.1 Kiritimatiellia bacterium | reverse complement strand
TGCGAAGACGTAGCGGACATGATAAACGACCTCATCGGCAACGCGGCGTCGTCCAAGAGCTCTTCCAAGGGCAGCCAGAACGCCAACTCCAAGCAGTCTGGAGGGCAGAAGAGCAACGTCACGACGGGAACCACCCAGAAGAAGTCGGTCAACCAGCGCACAGGCGAGGCGAAGACGGGGGAGCTCTCGAAGGAGAACACGACCATACTCGCCGACAAGCGCATCAACGGCATCGTAGTCATGACGAACAAGGAGCTCGTGCCCGTCCTTGAGCAGATCATCGAGTCCATGGACATCAAGCTCAGCCAGGTGCTCATAGAGACCGTCATCATCGAGGTTTCGCTGAACGACGACCTGAAGACCGGCATAGACTGGGTTCACGGGATGCAAAGGAAGGGGTCGTCCTACAGGCAGGCTATTGGCGGCGGCGGCGGATCCGCCACTCCTACTGCATCCGGGACGGCCGGCAGCAAGTTGATAGACGGGGTCGATACGGCCCTGCCTACGATATTCGCCCCGGGCACCGCTGGTCTCAGCTATGCGCTATTTTCCGAAAAGCTGGATCTCTCGGCCGTCATATCGGCCTCGAAGTCGGACACGCACTCGAAGTACATCGCCTCGCCGATAGTTATGACAGTCGACAACAAGGAGGCGACCATCGACGCCACGGAAAACAGGCAGTTCCTCACTGGCTGGACGGCGCAGTCGTCTGGGTACAGCGGCGGCGGGCAGCCTACGCCGAACTACAGCGCCAAGGACATCGGGCTTAAGCTCAAGATAACGCCGAAGATTAATCCGAACGGAACGGTGATGCTTACGGTGGAGGAGGAGTACTCCCAGTTCATGGAAAACGCCCAGTCCATGCTGATTCCTCAGACCGACTCGTCTGGCAGAATAAACTACAATTCCGGCAACGTCGACCTGGCGATAGAAAGGAAGATGTCCGCCGACATACTTCTTGAGAACATGCAGAGCGTGGTCCTGGGCGGCCTTACCGAGACGAAGGTGGAGGAAAGCGACGTGGGCATACCGATTCTCAAGGACATACCATGGGTCGGCAGGTGGCTTTTCGGAAAGACGGCCCAGAGTGAGAACCGCAAGGAGCTCCTGGTGTTCCTTACGCCGTACGTGTTGGACGATTCCCAGTCCGCGCAGGTTGAGGCCTTGCGCAGAAAGAACGTCATGTCCGACGCACGTCCGTGGGACGACCACGGCTGGTCCAAGTCCGAGCTTGCAGATCCAGTCACGCCGAAGGAGAAGCTTCGTAAGCAGAAGGAGCTCTGGCAGAAGCAGGACGAGGACTACGAGTCCGAAAAGGCGATTGACAAGGCGAGGAAAGAGCGCGCCCTCAAGCTGAAGGAACGCGCCATGGAGGGTGCCAAGGACGAAGAGATGCAGGAAAAGAAATACCGCGAGGCGGATGAGAAGCTGAACCAAAAGGAGGCCGAGAGTGCGGTCAAGGCGCCGAAGGCCGGAGCGACGGATGGAGAGCCAGGACTTGGCGAGCTTGCGAATGAACTTGCACCGAAAAAATAAGGAAACATGGAAATGGACAAAGTAAGGCGGTATGCCATCTATCTGCTCGTGATTGCCGGCTGCGGCGGGCTGCTCTTCGACTTTGGCGGAACGATCATCGGTCCCGCATTGCCGTATATCGGCCCGGCAGACGAAAACCCCGGGAGCCTCGGCCTCTTTACCACGGCGCAGGTGTCGCACCTTTCGAGCGCCGTCGTCATGTGCGCGGCAATCGCCTGCCTCGCGGCGGGGTGGCTAACGGAGAAGCTCGGTCGCAAGCTCATGATGCTCATTTCCGCCGCGATAGCCGCGCTTGCATGTCTGCCGATCTGCCTCACGGACGGGAACTACGCGCTTTTCTTCGTTGGCCGCGCGATGCAAGGCATCGCCGCCGGATTCATCGGCGTGGTCGTCCCCATGTATCTCGCCGAGTGCCTTGACGCAAATAGCCGCGGAAAGGGCGCGGGGATGTTCCAGCTTCTCGACTTCATCGGCATTACTTTCTGCTCCATCGTCGGCCTCGTCGTCGTCCATACGATAGGCGCCGCCGACGACGCGACGGTGTCTGCCGCTCAGAAGTCGCTCGCGTGGAAGACCATCTTCTGGTCGAGCGCCGTCCCGGCAATTCTCTTCTTCCTCGGCGCTTTGGGCCTCAAGGAGTCGCCGCGCTGGCTCTACCGTCGTGGCCGGAAGGAAGAGGCGCTTGCCGCCCTCGCCGCGAACAACGGCGAGGCGAAGGCGAGGGAGATACTGGACGAGATGATCGCGGGCGACGCCGCCGAGGCCGCAGAAAAGGCCGCGCTTGCCGCCGCCGCGAAGGGCGACTCGCTTCTCCAGCGCAAGTACGTCCTGCCGTTTTGCATTTCGCTCGCGGTCCTCATATGCAACCAGGCGATTGGCTTCAATGCGATACAGTATTTCTCGATTCCGATGTTCATGAAGGCGGGTCTCACGCAGGCGACCGCCAACGCGGCGAACTTCATCGTATGGCTCGTCCCGATTCCCGTGACGGTCGTCGCGCTTTGGCTCGTTGACCGCAGCGGACGCAAGACGCTCCTAAAGACCGGCACCCTCGGCATGGTAGTCGCTCTCGCGGGCGTAGCGACGATGTTTCTCCTGCTTGAACGCAGCGTCGTCACAGGCGGGCTCTTTGCCGGATGGGCGACGGTCGCCGGCATTGCGCTTTTCGTCGCGTCGTTTTCCGTCGGCCCCGGCGTCGTCGTCTGGCTTGCGCTCTCCGAGCTCATGCCGGGCAGGATCCGCGCGAACGGCATGGCCATAGCCCTTTTCGTGAACCAGATGGTCGCCTTCACCATCGCGGACGCCTTCCTGCCGTGGCAGAAGGCCTGCGGCTATGCCGTGGTCTTCTACTCGCTCGCTGGCTTCGCGTTCCTCTACTTCCTCACCGCGGCGTTCCTGCTGCCTGAGACCAAGGGCAAGACCCTCGAGGAGATCGAAGCCTACTTCGCCGGAAAATAAGCC
>JBGUVV010000246.1:0-3514 GCA_045220525.1 Kiritimatiellia bacterium | reverse complement strand
TCCTTTCCTTCCGATAGACCGGTGGAATTCCGTTTTAAGAAGATGAAGCTTCTTTTGACCTGCATTACGGGCGTCCTTTTGTCGTCTGCCGCATGCGCCTCTGACGAGCTTTCGTTCCAGGTCGAGCCAGGCGTCCGGTCGGGTTCACGCGTTCGTTGGAGTGTGCCGTTTGTTGCCGATCTCTCGGCCTGCGATGGTTTCGAGTTTGATTTTCGTTGTTCTGAACTGCAATCCTTCAAGGCGTACATCCATGTCGGCGATGGTGGATGCTATACAGCCAAGTTTCCCTTGTCGGCGGTCGGGGAATGGACGCATGTGACGTTGCGCAAGCAGAGCGTTTACAACACGGAGAAGAGCCCTCAAGGATGGGCGGATGTCAGGTCGTTCCAAATCGTCTGCACGCCTAACGGCACAAACGGCTTTTCGGGCGCGGTTCGCAACGTCCGGCCTTTGCCCAGTCTTTCCCCGTCGGCGGCGTTGCTCTACGTTGAGCGGAGTCTTGGCGACAAATCCGCAAAAACGGAATTTCCGGTCGACAAGAAGTCGAAGGCCCTGCTCTCACGTGCGGACATTGACTCTTTTTTCCTGTCGGATCGTGATCTCGTGCGAAAGGGAGTGCCGCCCAATGTGAAGATGCTTTTCATCACCTCCGCAAGCCGGGCAATCTCCGATGATGTCGTGGAGCCGTTGAGGGACTTGCTGCGCAACGGCGGCAAGATCGCCTGCGTCGGAGGGAAGTGTGAAGTGTGCCGTGCGTTCGCCCGGGAGTTTCCAGCGCAGGTTGTGGATGCGCGGCGGTTGCGGGCAAAAGGGGCGGCGGCGGAGAAGGAACTTGCCAGGTTTGTGCAGGAAAACATGGGCGAGTTTGCCGAAGCGATTGAGAGGAACGCCGCACGACGTGCTGAAATTGAACGGCAGCATGCGCGGGAGATTGCCGCAATTCCTTCCATTCCCGGTGAATGTCGTCCAATGCTGTGCCATACGCCGTGGGGCAGCAAGGGTGCTTGCACCAACTGGGAGTCGGCCGCGCGGCTTGTAAAGGAAAGCGGTTTCACCACGCTGTGCGCCTGCTTCTGCCGCGGCATATACGCAGCCTACGACTCAAAGGTGCTCAAGCCGTGGCCGGGCATGGCGACGGCGGGCGATGGACTTGAACAGTGCAAGGCCGCCTGCCGCAAATACGGACTTTCGATAGCCGCTTGGCGTTGCTGCTGGATAACGCCGGGCTGGCTTGTCGCGAAAGAGGATCTCGCCGCGAAACGGGCGGCGGGGCGGATGCCAGTTGACAGCAAGGGCGTGGAAGACCCAAATTCAGGATGCCCCACGCATCCGGTGAACATCCGCGAAGAGGTCGAATCGCTGGTCGAGTTGGCGTCGAAAGGCGTTGACTGGGTGGTGCTGGACTACATCCGGTACCGGAATGAAAATCTCTGCTTCTGTGCGCGCTGCCGGAATCTGTTCGAGAAGGAAATCGGGCGTCGGATTGACAATTGGCCAAAGGCAGTGCTTAAGGGTGGAAATCTTTTTGAGAAATGGATAGACTTCCGTGCCGGCAACATTTCGCATGTGGTAAAAGCGGCGGGGGAACGCATACACCGGGATCATCCAGGAGTTAAGATCTTCGTGTGCGGATTCACGAACCCTGAATCGGCGCGCAAGGCCGTTGGACAGGACTGGGACAACTGGTGCCGGCAGGGATGGATCGACGGCGTGTTGATGATGGACTACTGCACGGAAGCGGTTGAATTCGACGCGCTTATTCGGCGACAGAAGAAGTTGGATGTGGGAAATGCCGTCCTCTATCCGCTGATTGGAACGAGTTGCTGGCCGGACATCGGTGAAGATGCGTTGCAGACGGCCCGTCAGATTCAGGCGGCTCGGACGGCCGGTTACAGTGGCTGGGGAATCTTTGCGCTGGACTTGCGCACGGAGCGGATATGCCCCGTGCTGGCTACGGGCCCCACGGCTGGCGCAGCGATGTCGGTCTCAATCTGCGACTTTGGTGCGGTTGGCGGAGGCACCACCAATACGGTCGCAATCCAGCGGGCCATAGACGACAGGGCGGCTGCGGGCGGCGGCGTTGTCATCGTGCCGCCGGGAAGGTTTCTGACCGGGAGCGTATGCCTGAAGTCGGGTGTCGAACTTCGCATCGAGGACGGCGGCGTGTTGGAAGGCGTCGCGGGGATAGAGAACTATTCGGATATAAGTGTCGGCTATTCGGAAATGACCTATCGGCAGGAATTCCGCGGCCGCATGGACTCTGCTGGATGCGAAAGCATACCATGGCACGCGCTTGTCTACGCCGTTGACGCCACCAACGTGGCGGTGACGGGCAAGGGCGAGATGTTCGGCAACGGATGGAACTTCCCGTGGAGATGCCACGGCAATCGTCCGCAGGGGGTCCTTTTCTGCCGTTGCCGCGATGTGCGTCTTGAAGGTGTGCAGATCCGGGATCCGGCGCGATGGTCCTGCTATTTCAAGGAATGCGACGGGGTTGTCGTGCGTGGCGTTCGCATCGATGCGCATTCTAATTGCAACAACGACGGGTTTGACATCGAGTCGAGGAATGTGCTGATAGAGGATTGCGACATAGACGCCGGCGATGATGCGATTGTCCTTAAGAGCGACAATCCGCAGTACTGCGTTGAAAATGTCGAGGTGAGGAACTGCCGCCTTGCATCCAACTGCAACCACTTCAAGATCGGCACCGCCACCCACGGTTCCGTCCGGCATGTGCGCGTGCGCGGTTGCACGACGCGGCTTTGCTCTCGTCCAACACCCAGACGTGGGGAAAAGCCGAAGGAGCAGCTCGAGCGCCTCAGGAAGAAATGGCCTGGCTGCCCCAGCGTCCTGACCGCCCAGACCGGAATAGAGATACAGAACGTGGACGGTGGGCTTGTGGAGGATGTGGAGGTGAGCGACATGACAATCGAGGGCGCGAGAGTGCCGATTGCGATTCGCATGGGCGCGAGACGCCGCCGACCTTGCGGAATACCGTTTGGCGACTTGCATGTCATGCGCGACTTGCGCATAAGGAACGTCAAGGCATCTGCGCAGACGGCCATGGCTTGCTCGATCACGGGGGTTGAGGGTTTTCGCCCGTCCGGCATCCTGCTTGAAAACGTGGCTCTTTCTCTCCCCGGAGGCGGTTCTGCCGCGACGGAGACCGCGCCAGTTCCTGAATGCGTCGATTCTTATCCCGAATCCAACATGCTTGGCTGTCGTCTGCTACCTGCAAGGGGATTCTACATCCGGCATGCGGACAATGTTTTGTTCCGCAACGTGACGTTTCATGCGCTTGGAGACGATGATCGTCCGAATGTCGTTACGGACGATGCAGACTTCACGATGATGCCGAATCCTTGAATCCTTGAATCCTTGAATCCTTTGGGGACAGGCCCCGCTAGCCCCGCCAGTCTCAATACCTAGGAAAGATTCGGGAAAGATTCAGGAAAGATTCGGGAAATGTTCGTTCCCGGGATATTTGCTATCATGTCCTCGTCAAGCGGGGACA
>JBGUVV010000245.1:0-7413 GCA_045220525.1 Kiritimatiellia bacterium | reverse complement strand
CCGCGCGACGTGCATGCGCTACGTCTACCTTAACCCGGTGCGGGCCGGAATCGTGACCCGTGCCGCCGACTACGCCTGGGGCTGGATTGCCGCGCCAGATGAGACTTTCGCGGGGTCTGTCCCCGAGGGGAGGCTGGCGAGGCGGGTGGCGCAGATAGGGGGAGGGAAGATATTCGGGAGCATGGTCTTCGTGGTTGCTACGGCGTTTGCGCTTGGCAGCTGCTTCCGAAGCCGGAGCGTTCCCGCGCGGGCGGTGGAGGAGCTGGGCTTCGCGACGCACGGATGGAGGCTCGCGAAAGAGGTCGCGGCATGAGACGACGCACAAGACCGTGGCAAAAAGGGCCTTTTGTGGGGTCTGTCCCCAAGGGATTCGGGGTCTGTCCCCGAGGGAATCCGGGTAAGCATTTGGCGTGTTCGAATGAAAAGGCAATTCGGAATCGTGGGGACGGACCCCGCGAATCATGCTATAATATCCATACATGCAGCATGTGTACGCCAACGTTAAGCCATTGAAACTCAGTCCGAGGCAGACTGAGGCTCTTCGCATAGTGGCGGCTGGGCGGTTCTATCCCTGCCTTGAGAAGGAGGAGGACGGCTGGCACGCGAGGTGGCGCGCCGTTGCCGGAAGCGGCGACTGGGTTGACGAATACGTGCGGGCGGCCGCAATGACGCGGCTCACAGAAGACGCCGAGGACCAGCGCCACGAGCGACGAGAGGCCGTAAGGCCGGAGTCGGCGCGTTCGACGAGGCGAGCCTCTCGTCCGAAGCGAGGGTGTCCGGGCTACACCCGCGCCAGAGCGGGGTGCCACGACGCGACGGCGCGCATCAACTGACTTGGCGGGGAATGCGGTAATCGGCAGTTTCCAAGCCGATAATATGGTATAATATGCGATGACTATTGTAAGACGGCTTGAGGCCGGTAGGAGGAAAAGATGGAATTCAACGAGCTCATCAACGACTTTGCCGCTCGTCACAACGTGGAAAATCTTGTCGCCGTGGATGGCGCCGCCGCGCTCGACATCGACGGAATCATAGTCACCATCGTCGCAAAGGGGGATGTGATGACGTTTTCCGCAGACATAGGGGAACCTCCTGCCGAGGGAGCCGCTGCGTTCTCCGAGCTCCTGCTCGAGGCGAACTTGCAAGGCGGGGCGTCGTTCGCCAAGGCCCCGGATCCAGGGCCGTATATCCTTGTGCAGCGGTTTTCGCTTGTCTTGGTTGACGGCAACGCCTTTGACTCCGCGCTTGAAGCGTTCGTCAACCAGACCGAGACCTGGAGACGGCTCCTCGAAGATTTCCGCCCTGTGGCAAAGGCAAGCGCGGAAAAGAACAATGCGGAAAAACCATCATTTGGAACCACTGGCTTCATGCAGGTGTAGCTTTATGGCTTACCGTGGCTTTGATTGTGGCGGGCTTCGACGGAAGCCCGCGGCGGCAGGAGGCGAAGAGTGAAGAACATCGGCGACTACAAGGCGTTTCTGGCGAAGGTCAGCGAAGAGACTGGAATATCGGCATTCAAGCCGAGCGCAGACGGTCTTGCCAGCATGCGCGTCGACGACGCATACAACGTCAACCTCCAGTTCGTGGAGGCGACTGGCAAGGTGCTTTGTTTTGTGGAAGTGGTGGAATTGCCTCATGACGCGCCAAGGGAGGTGTACCGAGACCTCCTCGTGGGCGGGCTTTTCGGCAAGGACACGGCAGGAGGGTATTTTTCGCTTGAGCCAGAGACGGAGACGGTGGTCTACAACTACCTCTTCGACCTTGACGCGGCCGCGAAGGACGTCGACGACTTCATATCGACCATCGAGAAGATACTGCAGCTTTGCGACATCTGGGCCGAGCGCATTCGGGGGAACATGGCGGCCGGCGGCAACCACGCAGTTGGGGGTGTCGACGCAGTGCCCCGCGGACACACGATATTTCATGCGTAAAAGCTGTAACCTTTTGGCGCGTTTCGTGTAGTCATCCTGAAAGGAGTGCAACGCAAAATGCCATTGACAGTAGATTCGTTCAAGACAGTAGCCGACTCGACTTCGTTCTGGAGACGCGACATCGCGATTCAGGGCAAGGGCGAGAACATGACCGCCAAGCTCGGGAACTACATCTTCTCCGCCGGCAAGTCCGCAAACAAGGTCGTGATGGACGCCTTCAGGACTGCGCTGCAGAAGGAGTACGGGTCGCTCGGTACCCACGCCTTCGATACCGTCCTCGGTTCGCGCGACCAGCTCAGGAAGTCCCTCCGCGCCTGCGACGTGAAGGCGGTTCTCTCCAGGATCCCGCAGCTTCGCGAAAACCGCTTCGTCGGTGAACTCAACCGCCAGCTCGACGTCAATCCCAAGATGATGCAGCTTTCGGACGAGGAAGCGCATCTTGTCCGCGATGCCATCAGCAAAAACCTGACGAACGGTCTCGACCTCAAGACGCTCCAGACGCCCCATGACGTCTCGCGCGCCGCCGCGAAGCGCATTGAGCAGGCCATCTACGGCGTCCTCGAAGACGTGCAGCGGATCGGCACCACCGACATCGGCAAAGCTCATGCCGAACAGGCCGCCGCCGAATCGCGGGAGCCGACGGGTCTGCGCAATCTCAAAACCGTGTTCAAGAAAGGCTCCACCTCGATCGAGGATCAGATCAAGCGCGGCGTCATTGGCGTGGGCATGCGCGTAAACAGATCCGAAACGAACCCCGTCCTTCTCGAAAAGCTCAAGACAAATGGCGTGGAGCCGGGTTTCATCTTCCGCAACGACTGGTCCAAGGACGACACGCGCGGCTTCATGGCGCAACTCGACACGCCGGAAAACCGCAACATCCTCGAGTCCCTGAAGGACCGGAATCCCGAGCTTGCGAAGTCCTGCGCGGGAAAGGATCTGCGCGAGCAGATCATGCTCGCCGGACGCGCCCACCCCGCTGCGATGGCGGCCGTCGCCGAGTTCGCCCTGCTCCATGCGGTTCTCGCGCTCGGGCAGCCGGAGCACATCAAATACCATCCGTTCAAGGATCTCGCCTATGTTATCGACTCGAAGTACTCGAACTACATCCCCCAGCTGACCAAGAATTTTGATGATCCGAAGAACGCCGGAATCATCAAGGAGATGAAGCTGGAGCTTTTCGCGGAAATCCGCGACGCGATTCTCAGCATCGGGCCGGATGACGACTTCTACTACATGTCGCCCGTATTCGAGCACTTCTCCGAGCGCCACATCCAGAAGCTCGACTACAACGAGAACGACCGTTCCAAAGTCGGCGCTGCCGCCCACGAGGGCAAGTTCATGCGTCCCGAGCGTATCCTCGCCACGCGCAAACCGATCCTCGGGCAGATCTACCGCCTGCAGACCGCCGCGAGCGCGAACTCCATTTCCGCCGGCGCCGTCACCGAGGCTCTCGCAAACGACCTGACACGACTCGCCGGCATTCCGGCGCAGGAACTGACGATTTCGCGCGGGCAGTACTCCGACGGGCATCCGAAACTCATGCTTGAGGCGAAGTTCGCCAAGGGCTACAAGGATATGGAAGCGGGTTTCCTCAAGGACGGGCGCGTCGTCCTGCCGCCCGGTGCCTATCCAGGCCAGAAGCCCGAAAGTCTCGGCAAGTACAAGGCGTTCTTCCTCCTGACGGCCGATCGCGACGGCGTCGGCAAGCGCGGGCAGAACAAGGGCTTCGTCAACGGCAAGTTCTTCGCCATCGACCCGGGCCACTCGCTCGAAGGCAACGGCAAGTACCTCGACATCTCCGATGACTTCTCGTTCAAGGATACCTACGGCTCAAGCACCAAGCCGCGCTTCAACAACTTCTCCGTCTTCGACGACGATACGCGCTTCGCCAAGCTCTCAGGGCTCATCGAACTGCGCGAGGTCGCGAAGTCGGGCGCGTTCGACAAGCTTTTCAAGGACTACCGTGCCGCGTTCGACCCAAACGAGAAGGGCATCTCCGATGCGGAGAAGACCCTGCGCGTCAAGATCAACGCGGAGATCGACAAGAAGGAGGCGGAGTTCAATCAGCAGCTCAACCGCCTGCTCAAGATCGGCGATGCGCAGCTTCGGCTTTACGATGACCTCGCCAATCGCGGCTTCTCCGTTCAGGCGAGGGCCGTCGACACGATATCGCACCTTGAAATGCTCACCTCGCCCACAACCTGGGTGAGCAAGAAGGGGGAGGTCGCCCTTCAGCACCTCGAAGTCAAGCCCGAGACGCGCATTCCATGGTGCGCCGAGGTGGTGGGCAACGATGTCGTCTATCACTGCGACAAGCCGCTCGACGGTTCCACCGTCAGGCTTTTAGAGAAGCTCGCCCAGGATGCCGGCGTCAAATACGAATACGACAACTGGGGCAACTCGCGGCTCGTCGTGCCGCAGAATGCCACCGAGAAGTTCTTTGCCGTGTTCTCCGAAAATAACGTGCAGAAGCTTACCCATCCCGACGAGTTCAGGGCGCGTGCGGCCGGCGGCGATTCGCTCAAGGTCGCGAAGGACTACAAGCCAGTCGCATACGCCAACGTCCCCGATCCGAACCCGCCGATCAAGGCCGAAGACCTGCCTGCGGAGCTCGACATTCGCGTGGACGGACGCGTCGTCAAGCTCCCCAAGATCCACTACGAGGGAATGGCGACGACGCGCTCCTCCATCTCGCGCCCGCGCAGCGTCGGCGAGCTACGTGCCTCGCTGGAGGCCCGCATCCGCCGCGGCAACGACATCATGCGGGCACTTTTGAGCGGAAATACAGAGCTTTTCAAGCCGACTCTCGCGAACGTCGTCGCCCTTACGCAGGCCGTCCACGTGGCGGGACTCAAGAAGGGTGAGTTCATGTATCGCGGCTCATTCTCGATCTCCGACCCCGACGGAAACATCGCCCGCTGGCTCGACAAGGCCGAGAACATCTACGTCCGCACCTCCACCCACGCGAAGCCGTTCCAGAGCCTCACGGTGGACGGCCACCTCAACATGCCGCGCGGGCTCGACGTGCCGACGGGCATGGGCGGGCTCTTCAACGGCATGCGCACCTTCCACTACTTCACGATTCCGGACACGAACCATCTCGTGGACGCCGGCGGAAGCGGCCCCAAGCGCCGTCTTTTCCTCAAGTGCGAGACGTTCGGCATCTTCTGCTCCACGGCGCACGTCATCAATTTCGGCAAGAACAAGGAGTCCGCAAAGTCGGAGGGCATGAAGTCGCGGTACTACCAGTTCGGCGACGTGGTCGAGTCGATCTTGCACGGCGCTTCGCTCATAAGGTCCTTCGGGACGCCGAAGGAGGCGCCTGGCATCCGCAAGGAGAACCTGCTCGAAGCCACGAGGGCGGTCATCAAGGTCGCCGAGAAGAAACTGAAGGACCTGAAGGAAGACTACCTCGCCTCCGTCCTCGTGATCGGCCTGAAGGACAGCGGGGGAGGGGTGCGGCAGCTCTTGGACAATATGGCCTCGATCCTTGACAGCCTACCCGAAGACGAGAACAGACGCGCCGAGATCACTGAAATACTCGACGAACTGATGGAGGGCGTCCTCAGCACGACAGGTCACCTCTCGGGAGAGCTTTCCCAGCGCATCGGCAATGAGATCATGATTGATTAGGCTTTTTGGAAAAGTGTCAAATATGTGTGTAATTCGCGATGTTAAATGATATACTATTCGTGACGCAAATGGAGCAATAGATGAAGATAGACAAAAAACTCGACGACGGATGCCTCTCCATCAAGGTGGAGGGAAGGCTCGACACGAACACTTCGCCGGAGCTTGAGGACGAAATGGTTTTCGACGGCGCGAACAAGCTTGTGTTTGACTTCTCGGGGCTCGAGTACATTTCGTCGGCAGGGTTGCGCATCCTGATTGCGGCCCAGAAGGCGATGCTGTCCAAGGGCGGCACGATGGAGATCGTCGGCCCAAACGACGCGGTTCGCAGCGTGTTCGAGATCACGGGATGCACCGAGATTTTCACCATTTCCTGACGGCGGCCGCGACGGTCGCTTTGCTCGTCGCCTTTGTCGCGGGCTGCGGCAATGGCGATTCCGGCGAAAGCAAGGTCCACCGGGCCGACGACACGATAGTGGTAGTCACTCCCGCCGACATGCCGCCTTATTCCTACTATGACGAGGAAGCCAAGGATTTCAAGGGCGTAGAGATCGACTTCGTGCGCGTGGCGGCGAACAGGCTCGGGCGAAAAGTTGAGGTGAGGCGATGCCAGTTCGACGAACTTCTCGGGCGGGTGAAGGCGGGCGAGGCCGATGTCGCCGCGTCCGTGATAACCATTACCGAGGCGAGGATGGAAGACGTTGACTTTTCGTCGCCATACGAGACGGGCGGGGCCTCGTTCCTCTACCGCGTCGGCGATCAGATGCCGACCATGATCCTCGCCGAGACGATCAGGGTGGCGGCGGTTGAGTCCATGACGCACGACTTCTATCTTTCGACCCACGGAATAGACCCGATTCGCTTCCAGGTTTACCACGATGCTGTAAAGGCGTTGGAGGAGGGGCGCGTGGACGCGGTTTTTTTCGACGACGGGGTGGTGCGTCATACCGCCGCGACTTCCGGCGGCAGGCTTGCCGTTTCGCGTCGTGAAATGCGCGAGAATTTCGCCTTGGCGATACGCAAGGGGATGCCGGAGCTGAAGGCCGCGATAAACGAGGCAATCGCCGAAAGGATGCCGGCGAAATGACAAGGCAGCAGAAAGTCCTCGTCGTCCGTCTCTTTGCGGCGGTGGTGACGGCGTTTGTCGCGTCGATGGCCCTTAACTGGATTCTGCACGGCCATGTCGCCAACCGAGAGAGGCAGAAGCTTTTCGAAAAGGTGTTCAACGACGTTGGCTCGGACATCCGCTGGCGCGTGAACGTCCGGATGATCCGGCAGGCGATGCTTGCGCGCGACCGGTACTACGAAATGCGCGAGTTCCAGTGGTGGAACGACCCGGACGAGTCGAGCCGCCGTCTGCGCGCATTGGCTGTCGAGCTGGGCGTTGACGAGATATGCGTGGCCGACGCCGAAGGCAACCTCACGCACAGCGCACGGCGCGAAGAGGTTGGGGCCCTTAACTTTCGCGCCGACAAGGGCCAGGCTCACGAGTTCGCCGTGCTTCTCGACGGCAAGACCGAGTTCGCCCAGCCTCTCATGCCGAATTCGCTGCGCGGCGAGATGATCAAGTATGTCGGCGTCTGGCTGCCGGACGGCGGTTTCATACAGGTCGGGGCCAGGGAGAAGAGCGTGCGCAACCTCGCGCGCACGTCGGTCACCGGCATTACGAACGACTGGCACGTTAGCGGCGAGGAAGGCGGCATCTACATCACGACCGGCAGCGGCACGGTGATTTCCCATCCTCACGAAGGCGGCGAGGGGGGCGTTTGGACCGAGCCGTCGAGCGACTTCTACTGGGAGAAGCGGATGATCGAGGGCTTCCCCGTGTATATCGTGTTCCCGCGGCACTCGT
>JBGUVV010000244.1:0-2232 GCA_045220525.1 Kiritimatiellia bacterium | reverse complement strand
GCGCCGATTATCGTCACTTTCTTCGTTATGACAACCCGGTTGGACTGGGCGCCAGCGCTTGTGCCGCCGACTATTTTCCCGCCCTTGTCGTATACTCCCTCGCCGACATAAACCGTACCGCCGGCCGCAACGGCGTCAACACCATCTTGGATTGTCGTGTACGGATGCTCTTCCGAACCATTGGCCTCCTCTTCGTTGGCAGAGGCGCTTACCCAGACTTCGGAAGGCAAATCGTCTGCGATGGCAACAAAAGGATGGAAGCAAAACGCAACCACTGCCATGGAAAGGAGAAATACTCTCATATTTGCCCCTGGAATTATGCAACAAATATTCGAACGCGTGGCTTTCAGCATAATAGGACTCCTCTCCATTATAAGGATTTGTGGTTTTTAATTATCTCATATTTGCCAAGCAAAGTCAACGTTGCGCGGCGCATTTGAAAACCAGTTCGCCCCACTTGCAAAATTTATGGTATAATACGATAACATACTGAATACGCATTACAAGGGATATGTTCAAAGGAGATTTTTCAAAGATGAAGAGGGCCGTAGAGTTCGTCTCAGTCGTCGTGTGCGCCATGTCGATGCAGGGGTGTCTGTACCATGGCGACAGGGCAGGCGTTGACCTGTCCCCGCGAGCAATTGCCGCGGCGGAGGCGGCCGGATGCAAAGCCACGGCAGGCGAGGAGCTGCGTATCTACACATGGAGCGACTACATCGCCCCCGAGGTGATTGCGGGTTTCGAGAATGGGCTTGGCGTCAAGGTCGTAATCGACACCTTCGACTCCAACGAAGACATGTATGCGAGTCTCAAGGCAGACGGGGTGAAATACGACATAATGATGCCCAGCTCCTACCAGATCGCCCAAATGGTGAACGACGGCATGATCGACGAACTTGACAGCGCGAAGTGCCCGAATCTCCTGAAGAACTTCGACAAGTCCTACGCATGCCAGGTCGTGGATCCGTCGTTCTGGTACAACGCCCCGTATGCAGTGACGTACACTGGCTTCATGTACCTAAAGAGCAAGATTCCGCAGGGAGCCGACGCCAACAGCCTGTCGATCCTCGGCAACCCTGCGCTAAGCGGTCGCATCATCCTTCTTGACGACATGCGCGAGGTAATAGGCATTGGGCTCATCTCCCTCGGGTATTCGGTGAACTCGACCAACCCCAGGGAAGTCGACGCGGCTGTCGCGCAGGTCCTCAAGTGGCGGCGCAACATCAGCAAGTTCGACGCCGAGAGCTACAAGGCCGAGGTCCCGTCCGGCGCAAGCTGGCTTGGCCAGGGATATTCGAGCGACGTTATGCAGGTCATCGTAAGCAACGCGGTTGCCGGCGACCATGAGCACGACGACGTGAGGTTCGCCCTTCCGAAAGAGGGCTTCACCATCACGTTCGACGAAATGGTAATTGCGAAGAACTCAAAGCACAAGGATCTCGCATATGCGTTCATCAACTACATCTACGACGGCGAAGTTGCCAAGGCCAACATGGAGCGCATTTGCTGTATCAATCCCGTCAAGCCTGGCATAGACGCGCTTGAGCCGAAGTACCGCGCGCACATAATCCCCGATGACGCGACAATCCGCCGCGGGCAGCTCATCAGGGGATTTGCCGACGATCCCGAGGCAATGGAGCTCTACAACAAGGCCTGGAGCAAGATAAAGGCCGCAGAAGGCAGGTAGCGTTGATGAGAATCAAGAAGAGGACGACCATCTCCGTAGGTCTCTACGAAGCAAACTGCTCTATACTCGACATTGGCGGCAAGGCCTGGATCGTGGATCCGGGAAGCGAGGCGGAGCGGATTGCCGACATATGCGAAAAGGCGGGCCTCGTCCCCGAGGCGATTCTCCTCACCCACGCCCACTTCGACCACATCGGCGCGATTCCTGGCCTCCAGACCGCATTCCCCGGCCTTCCCGTGTATATCGGCGACGCCGACATGAAGGTGATAACTCATCCCATGAACCGCATGGAGCCCTACTATCCGCAGATCAAGGAGCCCAAGCCTCTCATGAGCGCCTCCTTGCTGGAAGAACGCGGCGGAATAAAGGTAATCCCCACGCCTGGCCACACGCCGGGGGGCGTATGCTACCACTTCACGGAAGACGCGCTGCTGCTTTCCGGCGATACGCTCTTTGCGGGATCCGTCGGTCGCACCGATTTCCCGGGCGGCGACATGGCGGCCCTCACCCGCTCCCTCGCCGCGCTTGCAAAACTCCCCGACGAT
>JBGUVV010000243.1:0-14606 GCA_045220525.1 Kiritimatiellia bacterium | reverse complement strand
CGGAGGGCAAGTACTACGACATCATGCCGCACGACGGCGGAACTGAGTGCTACTGCAAGACGTGCCAGTCGCGCTACGACCATTCGAAGAAGCACTACGCGACAGACCTCATCTGGTCCAACACGGTTGCCGTCGCGAAGCGCCTCAAGGCCGAGGGAGTGAAGGGCTATGTCACGCAGATGGCGTATCATCCATATGGCGACGTCCCCGACTTCGACATCCCCGACAACGTGCTCGTCATGGTCGCCCAGCAGGGGCCGTGGGCGCGGACCGACAAGGCGGACGGCAAGGATCCCGACGAGCTTGTAAAGAAGTGGGCCGAGAAGACGGACGGCAAGGTGTGGCTCTGGACGTATCCCGACAAAATATACGAGCGCAGATGCCCAGACATCCCGCAGATGAGCCCGCACGCCTGGGGCAACTACTACAAGCGGCTTTCTAAGTGGATCTTCGGGGCGTTTGCGGAGTCGGAGAGCGACCGCTGGATATACAACTACCTCAACTACTACATCTACTCGTGCGTCTGCTGGGACGTGAATTGCGACATCGACGCGATTCTCGACGAGCACTACTCCCTCATGTTCGGGCCTGCCGCCGGCAAGATGAAGGAGTTCTTCGAGAGCCTTGAGCAGAAGTGGGTCGGCGAGATGATGACCAAGACGTCGATGGGACCGAAGGGGCCGATCTCCATCATGCCCGGCTACTACGAGACGTGGGCGAAGATCTACTCTCCGGAAGTCCTCGCCAGATACGCGAAGATCCTCGACGACGCCGCGGCGGCAGTTGCGCCAGGCTCCATCGAGGCGCGGCGAATCGCGATGTTCAGGCGCGAGATGCTCGACCCTCTCGCGGCGGCGGCGAAGGATGCGCACGACGCGATCAATGTGGAAAAGAGCCTCAAGCGCCGCGCGGCTGAGGCGACGGGCAAGGTCGTTTTCGAGGATAAGGGCGGCGACCTCTCGGTATGGGACGCATGGCCGAAGGGCAAGGCAGCCCCTGTTCGCGCAACGGAAAAGGGGCCTGTCTCCGCCGCGCCGATGATGCTCACGGCGCACGGCAAGGAGATTCAGAAGACATGGGTCAAGCTGCCGCTCAAGCCGGGGACGAAATACAGGCTCTCGTATTTCATGCGTCTCGACGACCTGAAGGTATCCGAGCGGTGGGGGCGCTTCTCGTGCCGGCTAAAGTTCGATGGGGCGCCGAAGGTCGGGCGCGATGCGCCGCGCTTCATCGAGACGACGAGCTGGATGTATGTAGTGCGCGAATACGAGACACCGGCCAGCCTCAAGCCCGAGACGTGCAAGATCGAGTGCACGTTCTCGAACGCGAAGGGCCGCGCTTTTCTTGACGGTCTGAGGCTTGAGGAGGTTTCGGCGCAGGGGGATGTCTCGGTTGCGCCGTTCATCGACCGCGCCGACGGGAAGGCGCTGTGCACCGAGGCTTTCGCGAAGGCAATAGAGGCGTGTTCGTCGGCTGGCGGCGGGCGCGTAGTCGTTCCGGCGGGGCGGTATCTGACGGGCCCCGTGCGCCTCAGGAGCGGCATTGAGCTTCATCTCGAAAAGGGGGCGGTCGTCGAGTTCGCCGACGACCCCGCGCTTTACCTGCCGGCGGTGCCGTCAAGCTGGGAGGGGCTTGAATGCCTCAACTACTCGCCGCTACTGTATGCCTACGGGTGCACGAACGTCGCCGTCACGGGAGGGGGGACGATTCGCGCCAAAATGGACTTCTGGCGAAAGCTGATGGACGAGAAGGGCACCGACATCAACGGTGCCCGCGCCATTCTCTACAAGTGGGGCAGCGAGGACTATCCAGTCGAGAAGCGCGACATCACGAAGGCCCATGCGGCGATAATGCGGCCTCAGCTCATGCAGTTCAACCGCTGCAAGGGCGTCCGCATCGAGGATGTCCGCATCGAGGACAGCCCGTTCTGGACCATCCACCTCTACCAGAGCGAGGACGTGGGGGTTCGGCGCATAGACATGTGCGCGCACGGCTTCAACAACGACGGCGTCGATATCGAGATGACGCGCAACGTGCTCATCGAGGATTCCGTCTTCGACCAGGGCGACGACGGGTTTGTCTTCAAGGCCGGCCGCAACCGCGACGCATGGCGCGTAGGCCGTCCGACGGAGAACGTGGAGGCGAGGAACTGCAGGCTGAAGACCGTCGCCTCCCTGATCGGGGTCGGGTCGGAGCTTTCCGGCGGCATCCGCAACATCTACGTTCACGACTGCACGGTAGAGAGGGCCTGCAACCTCTTCTACGTCAAGACAAACCACAGGCGCGGCGGCTTCGTCGAGAACGTCCGCATGGAGAACGTCAAGGTCGATCTCGTGTCGCAGGTAATGGGCGTAGACACGGAGGTCCTCTACCAGTGGCGCAGGTTCCCGGACTACGAGACGCGGCTCACCCCGATAAAGGGCCTTTACATGAAGAACGTCCGATGCGGGAAGGCGCGGACGGGCGTGAACATAAACGGCGACGCCCGCATGCCGGTCAAGGACGTGCGCGTGGAAGACGTCCGCATCGGGTGCGTCCAGGACTTCCTCTCTCGCGTAACCAATGCGGAGGACGTGGATATAGAGGGGCTTTCCTGCGACTTACGCGGGAAAGTGGAAACGCCATGGGACGCCACCTTTGATCCCACGGCAATAAGATAAAGGCAGGGAAAATGAACATTGTAATTGCAGTGGGCCTCGCCATATGCGCAAATGGTGTCGAACTTAGGCCAGGGGCGGTGGAAGTCGTTTCCGGCAAGGAGCCTTGCGGCGCGGTGGATTTCGCGGCGCAGGAGATGTCGGAGTTTCTCGGCAAGGCGTTTGGCGCGGCGGTTCCCGTGGTCGAGGCGCCTACCGGAAGCAGGATTCCAGTGATTCTCGGCTCCAACGACTGGTCGCGCGCCGCAGGAATCGACACTGCCGCGCTCGACCGCGACGAATTCGTTATCAAGGCCGTGGACGGCAAGGTGTTCGTCGCGGGCAGGGACGTCGCGGGGAGCCGCCAGTCCCTCAAGTTCGCGAGGGAGCGGGCGACGCTCTTCGGAGTCTATGAGCTTCTCTACCGCTACGCCGGCGTCAGGATGTATTTCCCGGGAGAGCTCGGGACGATCGTGCCAAAGGCCGCGTCCATAACTGTTCCTGGCGGCGAGATCAGGGTCAAGCCAAGCTACACCATACGCCGATACGGGCCGAAGGACGGAACGGTTCCAAAGGAGCTTCTTGCTTCTGCTGGCGCGAAGACTGAGTTCGACTTCAAGCATCTAAACAAGCTCCGCCAGAGGCTTGGCACGTTGAGCATCCCCTGCTGCCACGGCCAGCTGAGGTCGCGCTTCTACAAGCGGTTCCACGAGACGCACCCCGAGTATTTCATAATGGGCAAGGACGGAAAGCGCCATCCTACCGAGGCGTTGACGCGCCCGCTTTACAAGAAGGAGCACATGTGCCACACCTCAGCGATCTGGGACGAGATCTACGAAGACGCGAAGGCGTATCTTACAGGCCAGCCGCCGGAGGTGCGGAAGATACCGTCGGCGGACGGCAAGTCGTATGTAAAGGGGCCTGGGTCCGAGGGGAAATACTACGACGTCATGCCCCACGACGGCCTCGGCCAGTGCTGGTGCAAGTCATGCCAGGCCAGGATGGACCACACGAAGAAGCAGTATGCGACCGAGCTTCTCTGGTCGAACACCGTGTCCGTCGCCCGCCGTTTGAAGGAGGCTGGCGTCAAGGGCTACATCACCCAGATGGCGTATCATCCGTATGCGGACGTCCCTGAAATCGACATCCCCGACAACGTGATGGTCATGGTCGCGCAGAAGGGGCCTTGGGCTCGTCCGACGCCTGAGCGCGACGCCAACATAAAGGCGTGGGCGAAGAAGACCGGCGGGAAGGTGTGGCTATGGACGTATCCCGACAAGATATTCGAGCGCAGCTGCCCCGACATCCCGCAGATGAGCCCGCACGCCTGGGGCAACTATTTCAAGAGCGTCTCGGACTACATTTTCGGCGGGTTCGGCGAGTCGGAGAGCGACCGCTGGATATACAACCACCTGAACTACTACGTATTCTCCCGCGTCTGCTGGGACGTGAACGTCGATGTGGACGCTGTTCTCGACGAATACTATTCCCTTATGTTCGGCAAGGCCGCGCCGAAGATCAAGGCCATCTTCGAGTCGCTGGAGGAGAAGTGGGTCGGCAAGATGATGCACAATGTCCGCTTCACCGACCTCGGGCCAGAGACGGAGATCCCCGGCTGGTACGACGTATGGGCTCGCATCTACTCCCCGGAGGCGCTCGCCGAATACGCCCGTCTCTTCGACGAAGCGGCGGCGGCCGTGGCGCCGGGGTCGCTTGAGGCTCGCCGCATAGCGCTCTTCCGCTCGGAGTTCCTGGATCCGCTCGCCGCACGCGCGAAGGACGCGCACGATTCCTTCAACGTGGAGAAGAGCCTCGCCCGCAGGGCGGCCTACGGCGACGCGGAGCCGGCCTTCCTCGACGACCCGGCCTCCGGCATCGACAAGTGGAAGCGCCATCCGAAGAGCGGCGTGGAAATCTCTCGATCGCCGGAAAAGGGCCCTGCAAGCTCCGCGCCAGTGGTGATTTCCGTGTCGGCCAAGGGCGCGTTGGCGTGGCGTCCTGTAAAGCTGCGCGCCGGCGCGAAATACCGGCTTTCGTATTTCATGAAGCTTGACGGACTTGAGGCTGGACGCTACAGCGGCTTCAACTGCTACTTGAAGTGCGGCGACAAGGACGTCAAGTTCAAGCGCGGGGATGCGCGCTACGCAGGGACGACCGGGTGGATATACCTTGAAACGGAGTACGAGACTCCGGAGGACATGAAGCGCGGCACGGGCATGATCTTCTGCCGATTCCCCTCCGACAAGGGCAAGGTGTTCCTCGACGGTCTCAGGGTTGACGAGATAAAGTGATCTTGTTGTACCACTCCTCCAGCCTTCGGTTGAAGTCGAGGCGGGGGAGCTTAGACCATTCGCGCACAAGTTCAGTAATGTCCTCTACGTGCATCGTCACTTGACGGCGCGGCGCAAACGGCGACCAGAAGAACCAGAGGAGTACGCTCTTTACGAGCGTAGGCACGAAGGATGGCGACGAAGCGCGGCCCTTACGCGACCAGATCGAGCCCCAGAGCCCGGTTGTGCGCACTCCTATTACCCTGAAGTCGGAGTGGCGGGCGTTTGCGCCGTCGTCAAAGATGTCTTTGCAGACGTTGTAGGCGAGCTGGCGAGTGCCGATCTCCTCGCGTGGCTCAGTCCAAATGTGGCCGGAGGGATAGAATATGACATTGCCACCCATCTCCATCGTTGAGATTACGATGTCGCCGAGGCCACGCGCGATTGTCGCCCCTTTCGATGTGCGGTGCTTGCGCAAATCCGGCACCGCGACTGCGCCAAGCGTTTTCAATACGCGCGGGGCGACGATCCCCGCCTTGAAGAACGATTCGTCGCTTAGCGGCTTTAGCGGCGTTTTATAGAACTCCGCCGCGACGAGCATGGGATCGACCATCGCCGGATGGTTTGGCAGAACGAGCAATGGTCTGTCCTGTGGGACGGCCTCCATTCCTTCGCATACTGTCTTGTAGCGCCGCCTGAATATCCAGCGGCCAGTGCGGAGCAGAACAGGACGGTAGCTAAAGACGAAGAGAAAGGGAACGACGAGGAACGCCGCCGCAATCAAGAGAAGGAACGCCTTTGGCCCGAACGCCAAGCTTACGAGCGCGTAGCATCCGCTTGCCGCGAGCATGAAAAGAAACGACACCTGGTTGAAGTATGAGAGCATCGTATTGAGCTTCGGTCCCTTTACGACTTTCTGTATCTCGGCGTCGAACGGCAGTTTGAAGAAGCCGAGGTCAAAGGCGAGAGCCGCGAGGACAACGCCAAACCACTTCGGCGGCAGCAGCGCGAAATAGAGGACCGCGAGAAGCGCGGCGGCGATCCATCCCGTCAAGAGCGTCGCGCCGAGAAGGTAGCGGCGGCGATCTACGAATCCGGCGACGACCTGCCCCGCGACGATGCCAACCGCCGCGCCGCAGAGCAGCATGCCCGTGCGCGTCGCGTCAAGATTAAGCCCCGCTTCCGACTTGCCATAGACGAGAAGCCCCATCTGAAGCATTGCCGCCGCCCACCAGAAAACGGAGAGCGTGAATACGACGGCGTTTAGCCCTTCGTAGCGCTCGGCCATTCGATATGCGCGGCGTATGTAGCGGACTGGGTTTATGGCGTGAAGCGAGCGGTTGAGCTCCTCCTTTGCGCGAATGGTGTAGCTGAAGAGAAGTCCGAGCCCTGCAAAAACAAGCAGTAGTACGTTGCGGAGATCCCACACAATATATGTAGCGACATCACTTGCCGACATGCGAGGAACCTCAATAGTCAGATTCGCATGATCCGCCACAACCGCCCCCGCCACCGTGCCCATGAGGACTCCAAGGAACGACACGCCCTCCATTCCGCCCATGCCGGTGGAAATTCGGTCTTCGCCGCCAATGTCGCGGACGAGCGCGTATTTTGCCGGGGAGTAGAGCGAGCTTTGAAGGCCCATCAGCAGAACCGCGCCAATGACGAGCCAGGGCGATTGCAGAAGAAAGCCGGCAATGGCGACTGCCATTATCGGTGTTTCCGCCCACTTGGCGATCCGAACTATCTTCTTCTTTTCCCAGACTGCGGTCAGCCTGTCGGCAAGCGGCGAGCAGAGGATGTAGGGCAAGACGAGCGCGCCGGCGGTAACGCCCATCGCGAGCGACTTGACGCGCTCGTCGGCAATCCAACCGATGACGGTGAAGCTTGCCAGCGTCTTCAGGAAGTTGTCGTTCAACGTCCCGAAGAAGTTCGTGACGTAGAGTGGCATAAAGGAATTTTTCATGTCACCTCCACACTGGGGTGAAGAGGAAATCTATTGCCGTTCCTTTTTGCGGGTCGCTCTCGTAGCGGAAGAGCCGCCACAGGAACGATGTCTTCGCGTAGCCGTTTGTCTTGGAGTCGTAGGTGAACCCTGGGAATACGTCGAGCGAGACATTGCCGTTCTCTTCCTGCCAATCCCAGAGCTTCCACAAGACGCGATGCCGAGAGCGGACTTTGCTCTTCATCAGGTCCGTGGCGCCGTCGTAGGAGTAAAGCCATATCAGGAATGAAACTTCGCTTTCCTCCTTGTCCGACTGCTTTGAGCGGTCGAGTGCGGAATAAGTCGCCTTGCGCGTGTAGTCGTAGTCAAGCAGCAGGCCGTTGCCTCGCCTGATTGTGCGCGCCAATTTATACGAGTTTGTGGAATCGCCATATCCCAAGTTTCCGTTTACGCGGTCGTGCCAGGGGAAGAGCAACAGCCAGTCCGTCTCGTTGTATGCATAGACATGGCTTGCCCTGCGGCGTTTGCTCTCTACCGAATCATAGGCGTTCTTTTCCTTGTTCCAGACGCGGTTGGTCTCAACCCCTGTCCAGATGCGGACCGCGTCGGGCAGGCGTTCGCTGTCCAGCCAGCCGGTCTTTTCGCCGAATCCGGAATGCTTTTCGTGCTCCCACAGCGGGAAGACCATTCCGCCCGTCTTTTCCCCTGAAGTGGCTCTTACGAGAGGCGTCACGTAGATGTTCGTAGTTCCGCCGTCAACCATCCTCCCGCCCAAGGGCGTGAGAAGCGATCCGTTTCTGTTCCAGTAGAAAAGCGGGAAGGTGTATGACGACTCGAGCTTTTCGTTTTTCGTCTCCCATCCGACAAGATTCAGTATCAAATGCGTATCGCACACTTGGTTTGTGCCGCGGGAAGTGTATTTTTCCCTGTTGTAAAGCGGAAAGGCCCATTGCTCTACTTTGTTGCCGCGCTTAGTCGCTCCGCCCAGTCCCAAGAGGAAGAAGGCATTCCAGTCGCCATTTTCCTTCGACTCGCCCCACGAGAGCAGAGGTGGCGCAGCCCATCCGCTTTTCCACCGTCCGAACACGGTCGTCACGAATGTGCCTTTGCTGTTCCAATACCAAAGAGGAAAGCACCAGTTCGCCTTGCATTCCTTTTCGGCAGACAACCCTGCGATGCCTGCGATCGCCGACAGGTGTCTCTCGCCGTCTAAGTTGCGGTATATCCAGATCGGGAAGAGCGAGTTGTATCCGTGTCCGTTCCAGTATATTGGGAAAAGCGTCTGGTATGGATTGTTGTCCGAGTCCGTGCCCCAGAAAAGCGGGAATATCCTGTAGTCGTCGCCCTTTGTGTCTGCCTGGCAGAGCGGCCAGACGAAGTTGAACTCGTCAAACGCGCCGTCCTTTCCGTCCTGCCTGTATTGCGAATACACCGGTCGCAGGGCGAAGTGGTCGTCTGAGAAGGAAGTGATAGGCCACAGCACCGAACCGACAGGCTCGCGCCAGTAGGCGATTGGCCAGGCGTTCACGCGGTCTTCTGGATTTCCCGTGTAGACGACGTCTTTTCCCTCATAGAAGGGCGTCGATTTCATCTCCTTTGTCGCGCAGCCTGCAAGCAGCGCAAGCGCAAGTGCGATTATGGCGTTTTTCATTGTTTTCTCCTTTCGTTAGAGAGTGGCGGCTGTTTCTGCGATATCGTTTTCTACGGCCTTGCGGCCTATTTCCACGAGGCGCATCGCGTTGCGGAAGTCCAGTGCGAGGACGTCGCCCACGTCAGGGCGGATCAGCAGGTCCGGCTTGTGGTCTGCAAGCACGCGCCGCGTCATTTCGCAGTTGAATATGGTTATGGTGTTTACAAGAACGTCAAAGATGTTCACCTTTGAGAAGGGCTTTGTGTTTGCCGGAGTATTTGGCGGGTTGATGTCTACCGCGATGACCTTGTCGGCCCCCATCGCCCGGCAGGCGGCGACGGGGATAGGGTCTACGAACTGTCCGTCGATCAGTATGCGGCCCTCCCTTTCGACGGGGCGGAACACGCCGGGAATCGACATCGATGCACGCACGGCTGAAAGAAGGTCGCCCTCGCGCATGACGACTTTCTCGCCGGTGTTGAAGTCCGTCGCAACGGCGGCAAGGGGCGTTGACAGCTCTGCGAAGGCCTTTGCGCCGATGAGGCCCGCGAGGAGTTTTTCTACGCGCGTTCCCTTAGTGAGCGCCTTTGACGTGAAATGCGTTTCGATGAAAAGTTTGGGGAGCTTCTTCCAGTCTGACTCGGCGCACCATTTAAGTGCCTCGTCGACTCTTCCTGCGGCTATTATCGCCCCTGCAATCGCGCCGATGGAGGTTCCAGCGATGCAATGGAACTCTATGCCCAGCTCCCTGAGCCTCTGCCATACGCCGAGATGCGCGATGCCCCTCGCGCCGCCGCCGCCCAACGCCAACCCGATTCTACTTTTCATGTGTCATCTCCTTTCAGCGCCATTTGCCTTACGTGTTCGAGATAGAAGGGGGCGTAGTGCGCCGCGAGCGAGCGGAAAAGGCCGACCTTGGCCCATAGCCCGGCAACAGGCGCGGACGCAACCGTCTTTGGCGATACGAAGCTCACGCGGCAGTTGGCAAGCGGCGCCGCCGCGCCGACTGCGCCAAGAGCGGCGGATTTCTCACCGCCGAAGGGGCGATACCCAAACTTAAGCATCGTATCCCGCTCGTTGCACACTATCTCAACTGGCTCCAACGTCGCGGCGGCGAAATCGGCGATGTCTGCGTCGTCGGCCGGAATCGCGGTGGCCATGACAACGGCCCTCCGCACTTTCATGCCGCGCCGCCCAAGCCGCGCCAGCGCACGAACGACGATACGCCCGCCCAGCGAGTGTCCGACGAGCGTAAGCCGTTCGCGCTCCACTGCGGAAAGCGCAATCAGCTCGTCGGCAAGACTCTCCGCCGCGGCATCGGCGTTCCCGCGGGCCTTCCGCCAGACGCAGTTGCCATCCCAATCGTATGCCGAGACTTCAGCCTCTGGAAACGCCGCCGCAACGAACCTCAGTGCCTCGTCTTCGCCGCGCGCACACCTGTGCCAGCCGGGAACATACATCACCTGTTCCTGCGGCAGTGCCGCAAGCGCCAGCAGCGAAAGCGATATCGAAAGGACGTTCATTTATTCCTCGAAGCGGGACTTGAACTTGAGATAGAGGAATGCGCCCGCGATGAGCAGCACGCCGACTGCCGCAAAGACGCCGACGCGGCCAGGCGTCGCGAGCGTCGAGGTATCGAACAGCAGCAGTTTCACGACCGACGCGCCAAGCAGCCAGAGGCCAGTGAGACGTGCTGCGCGGATGCGGCGCACTATGCCGGTAGAGAGGAACGCAGAGGCGATGGCCGACCACACGATCGTCACAAATCCGCCGCGCAGGAACGGCAGGAATTCGGCTCCGAAATGATGGCTTGCCACAGTGATGACGAGAAATGTCAGTGCCGATGACGCGAAAACAGCAGGCCTTCCGCCCCATTCAAACCTTCGGCTCAGCAGCGCGAGCATGGTAAACGCACAGCACCAGGCCAGTCGGTGTAGCATCAGCATGCCGCTGCGCCAGGCAACGCAGCAATACGAGACGATTTCGCTCGTATAGCCGAAGCTGCAAAAGCCCGCGAACGCTACGACGCCCCAGCATATCCTGCGTGCCGTCTTGCCGTGCCGAAGCGAAGTCCATGCCGCCGTGAAGATGACAAGCGCAAAGCAAAAGACGTGGAGGAAATACGCCAGAATCCTGCACTCCGCTTGCGCTGTTGACAATGCGGCTGAAACGGCAATGGCGATGAATCCATATAGCGGCCAGTTACGGAAGTATGCGACTGCACAGGCGCCGAGAGACAAGACGATTAGATATGCGTGCAGCTGCACGTCGTGGTTGGAAAAGCTGCATATCGTCGGAACTAGGAATCCTCCGGCCAAAGCAATGCAGGCGATCATAAGCGACTTTAGGCGCACGGAGAGAACGCCCGCCGCCGCAGTCGCGGCGAAAAGCCCCGCAAAGGCGAAATACCCAGAGGCGATCACCGGTGGATTGAAGAATCGGTGCCCGAGTCCGAACGAAAGATAGGCGGCTACGAGCCCTATTGCCGCGCACACTTCGCCTAGGATTGCGTACCGTTCGCTCTTCAACTTGAGCCATGTGCCGTAGGCCGTCCCGGCGACGCCCCATGCCATCATGCTGTAGACGCGCTGCGCAGGTCCTATCCACCCCTTGTCTATCGCCAGCATCAAGAAATACGCGATGGCACCGGCAAGCAGCACAGCCCCGACTCGCGTCAGCCAGCGCGTCGCGACGGCGAACTCCCGCGTCACGCCCTTCGGTGCGAAGGCGCCTCGGACCAGGAACCAGTCTTCGACCATCGCCCAGAAACGTTCCATGGCCGTTGGTGTTGGGTCGCTTACAGGCAGTGCTGGTTTCTGCATTGGTACCGCTGCCGGTTCTGCCTTCGGCGTCGGCTTGGGCGGCGGCAGCATGGATTTTACCTCTCGCCTGATTTCCTCGAGCTGCGAAAGGATTCTGCTGATCTTCACTTCGTCCTGCATCACCGAATCTCCTCTTGTGAATCAAGGGACAAAAACACTTGGTCGCAGATGTGGTCGCGGACGCGCTCTGCCCAGGCTCGGCTCTTCGCGTCGCTTGGACGGAACGCCTTGTGCCATTCCTTGTCGGCGAGGGCATAGACCGACACCTGCGCCCAGACGGATGAACACCAAAGGTCAAGCTGTTCTGCGTTCTTCACCTTCCGCGCGAGAAGCGCCCTAAGCCCCTCGTAGACCGGCTTGCCGAACGACTCGCTGAACTCTCTGTGAAACTTCGTAGGATGCGTCACTTCGTGGCGGAAGAGCGCCGCGCAGAGCTTCTGGGCCCTCTCGGTCGGAATCGTCATGAAGAGCATGTCGTCGACCCACTCGCGGACGGCGGCGCGCCAGCTCGCGTCGTCTGTGACTCCGTCCGCAAGTTTCGCAAGCGGTGCGCCGAGGTCGCCGAAGAGGCGCTTCGCCACGATGCGGTAGAGCGACTCCTTGGAGCCGAAGTAGCGGCTGAGAAGGGCGGAGTTCACGTCCGCGCGGCGGCATATCTCGCGCGCCGACGCGAGGGCAAACCCTTTTTCAGCGAACTCCGACTCTGCCGCCTTGAGTATCGCCTCGCGCGTTTCCGCGCCGTCTATCCGCTCTTTTCTGCTGCTCACTTCTTTCATCGCGCAATCCTTGCTAACGTAATCACGCGATTACTTTATCATAAATCCGCCACGCTTGTCAAGAAGGATTTGCGAGAAGATTTTTCCTCGTCAGGCGAGGTCGGAAAGTTCCAGCCAGCGCGTCTCGGCAGCGTCAAGCTCTGCGCGGGCCGCTTCGAGTCTTACGTTCGCCGCTGTTGCGCCCGCAGGATCGCGCGCATAGAACGCCGGATCCGCGAAGGACGCCTCGATCGAAGCTATCTCGCCCTCAAGCGTCGCGATCTTTTCTGGAAGGGCGGCAAGTTCCCGCTGCTCCTTGTATGATAGCTTGCCCTTGCGAGGCGCCTGCGGCTGCGCCGGCTTTTCGCATGATGGTTCCTCGGGCGCGGCAGCCGCAAGAGCCTTCGCCATCGCGCGTGACGCCTCCGCGTATCCACCCGCCACCTGCAAGACCTTACCGTCGCCCGGCATCACGTAGCAGCTCGTCACCACGTGGTCAAGGAACTCGCGGTCGTGCGAGACGAGGAGCACAGTGCCGCCGTATGACATCAGCTGCTCCTCCAATAGCTCCAGCGTCTCGATGTCGAGGTCGTTGGTGGGCTCGTCGAGGACGAGTAGATTCCCGGGGTCCATGAACCGCTTGGCCAGCACGAGCCGCGCGCGTTCGCCGCCAGAGAGGGCACGCACGGGCGTGCGCGAGCGCTCTGGGGTGAAGAGAAAGTCCTGTAGATATGCGTAAACATGCTTGCGCACCCCGGCGACAGTCACTTCGTCGCGGTCTTCCGCTATGTTTTCGAGAACGGACTTGTCGGGGTTCAGCGTGCCTCGCAGCTGGTCGAGGTATGCCGCCTCCACGCGTGTTCCGAGCTCAACCGTCCCGGTCTTAGGAGCGAGGCGACCTGTAAGGACGTTGAGGAGAGTCGTCTTCCCGCTGCCGTTGCCGCCGATTATGCCGATTCGCTCTCCGCGCAGTATCTTCGCGGAGAAGTTGCTTATGACGGGGCGTTCTGCGCCTGGGTATGCGAACGAGACGCCCTGCGCCTTTACGACGAGTCGCCCGCTCGTCTCTCCTGCTGAAATCGTAAACGAGCTCGTGCCGACTGCGGCCCTGCGCGCGGCAAACTCCTCGCGAAGCTTCAGAAGCGCGGCGACGCGCCCCTCGTTGCGCGTCGTGCGGGCCTTCACGCCCCTGCGGATCCAGGCCTCTTCCTGCGCGAGCTTCTTTGACTTCCTCTCCCAATATACGGCTTCGTCGGAAAGAAGGTCCGCCTTGCGCCTCAAGAATGTCGCGTAGTCGCAGTTCCATCCTGCAAGCTCGCCGCGGTCGAGGTCGAGGACCTTGGTCGCGACGCGCTTCAGGAACGCGCGGTCGTGCGTTACGAAGAGGACGGCGGAGTGGATTCGCCTGAGGCACCCCTCCAGCCACTCGATCGCGGCGACGTCGAGGTGGTTCGTGGGCTCGTCCAGAAGCAGCAAGTCTGGTTGTGAAAGTATCGCCTCCTCGATTTGGCGGCGGCGTATCTGGCCTCCTGAAAGCGCCGCGGCCTTGGCGGCCTCTGCGACTTCCTGCCCGACATACGCGACGGTGAGCCCCTTGGTGCGGACTACCTCTCCCTCGTCCGGCTCTATCTGCCCGGCGAGCAGCTTCAGCAGCGTTGACTTCCCCTCGCCGTTTCGCCCGGTGACGCACGCGCGCTCGCCCTTTTCGATTGAAAGGGTCGCCTTGTCCAGCACGGGCGGGCCGCCGAATCGGACAGTCACTTCCTTTAGAGTCACAAGCGCCATTGCGTTTCAGTTTTCGTATGTATGTGGCGAAGGGGCGTGCGCCGGAAGCGCATCTTTCCTTTTGACGTGGTCGGACTGGCGGGGATCGGACCCGCGACCCCAACATTAAAAGTGTCGTGCTCTACCAACTGAGCTACAGTCCGGAGTCAAAGTTTTCGTATTATACCATATTTCCCCAGTCTATTGCAAAGCATTGGGTGCTTCTCGGTGTTTGTCGTGAAAACAGCGATACGCCTCTGTGTGCGCTGACCGCCCGACCCGTTTTTCGACGGTCCCCCTAGTATTGCCGCTCGCCCGGTAACGCCCGACCCGCACTTTGCGCCATACCCGACATGTCATACGAGAGGTGAATCTGACGCGTTTCTTTTGCTTCCGCCCTTACCTAACCGAGGTGAATCACGGCGTCGCCAGACACGTCGGAGTCGCAAAGGTGCTCTCGTGCGTCCCCTGTCTCGCGGCAAGACGGCAGATGTTGCGTAACGGCTTGAAATGGGATAAGTTGCGAGAAATGCGAGATTCGCTGAGAAAAATGAAGCCAGAATGGGGTCTCACCCCAAAAAGTGTTGCCGTTACGTTCACGCCAATAAACAAAACCGCTGCGATTTTTCAAAACCGCCGCGCTTGAAACTCTGCGCGGCGATTTGGTATAATTTGCTGCGTCGGGCAACATGACGACTTCAGCCGATGGGCGGGCAGGAGTCCCAAGGCTATATCGCGATGAGCGACGAATGATCTTTCACAACGGCGGGCTGAACCTGCAATA
>JBGUVV010000242.1:0-17120 GCA_045220525.1 Kiritimatiellia bacterium | reverse complement strand
ACGTTCGACGAGGAGCGCTTCCTAAAGCTTCGAACGCCGCTCCGCCGCTACGGAACGCCGGAGGAAATAGCCAAAATCGCGCTGTTCCTGGCTTCAGACGAATCCAGTTACCTGAACGGGGCGATTCTCGTAGCCGACGGCGGCATAACGATAAACGGGGACTTGTCCAAGATAGACACCGACAAATGACATTTGCACTCGCCATCGCCGCCGCGCTTTTCGCGCAGGAGGAACTTGATCGCCACATTGAGCTGATGACAGGCTCGCGTCCCGATCCGAAGACGTTCGTCATTACGGCCGGGAAGGGTGAGGGGGACGGTTTCTCGATCCGTTCCACGAACGGCGTGGTGACAATCTCCGGCGAATCGCCGCGTGGTGCGCTTTACGGCGTCTACGAGCTGCTCGAAAGGTTCGGCGGGTGCGGTTGGTACGCGCCGTGGCGGACGGTAGTGCCGAAGCGCGAGCGGTTCGTCGTTCCAGACGGCGTCAATGTAACGGACCGCCCCGCGTTCGCGATGCGCCAGCCGTCGTGGTATGCCGTCCGAAGCAACGAGCTGTTCGCCGCCCGCTGTCGCCTCAACGGAGAGGTTCCCGACGGGGCGCTCGCGCATCCCGATCCGAAATTCGGCGGATGCCCTCTGCGGTTCGCGCGCCGCCTCTATACATCGCACACCACGCTCGTCCTCGTGCCTCCCGAAGAGTACTTTGACGAGCACCCGGACTGGTTCTCCGAAATCGGCGGACGGCGCATCCGCGGATCGACGCAGCTTTGCATGACTAATCCAGAGGTCATTGCGAAGACCGCCGAGCGGGCGTTGGCGTTCGCTGCGGCCGATCCCGGTTCGCGCGTCGTCGGCATTTCGCAGATGGACTGGGGCAACTACTGCACCTGCCGAAGCTGCCGCGCGGTCCAGGAGCGCGAAGGCGCGCTTTCAGGACTCGTCCTCGGGTTTGTGAACGCGGTGGCCGAACGCATTGAAAAGGTCCGCCCCGACCTGATGGTCGAGACGCTCGTCTACGGACCGACCGTTGCGACGCCGAAGACAGTGCGTCCGCGGCACAACGTGATGCTCTGCATCTGCACCGACGCCGACTACGCCGAGCCGCTGGCAACCGCCGTTCGTCCGCGGAACGTGAAGTGGCGCGAGAACTACGAGCGCTGGACCTCCTGGACGAAGAACCTCTACCAATGGGACTACACGCCGAACTTCCGCTGGTTCTGCCTGCCGCATCCTATCTTCCGGCATTACGCGCAGAACATGCGCTATTTCCGCGATCATGGCGTCCGGTGGATCTACATGGACGGACTCGCCTTCCCGGGAGGCGACTTCGGAGACCTCCGCTGCTGGCTGCTCGCGAAGCTGGCGTGGAATCCCGATGCCTCTACGGACGAGCTTGTCGACCGCTTCTGCCGCGGTGCCTATGGCGCGGGCGCGTCCTTCGCTCGGAAGGCGTACGACCTCGAATGTGCAAAGCTCGACGAGCATCCCGAGCTCGTCCTTCACTTCGGCGCCGAAGCCGTGCCCGCAGTGTTCGACGCGGACTATTTCCGCCAGTCCATATCGCTATGGGCGGCGGCCGAAAAGGCGACGCAAGACGATCCCGACGCCGCATTCTGCGCGTCGCTCGCGAAGTATCCGAATCTCGTCGGACTTCTTCTGCTGGAGGCCGCGAAGACACCGACCTATTCGGTTACGGCGCATCCCGAACGCTTCGTCCGTCCGGCCGACCTGGACGAGCTCCTTTCGGAGGAGCGGCGCATCCGCGAGGCGGCGTCCGCCCGCGGCATTCCCCTCAAGCGGTCGCTGCAGCGCGGACAGGATGCGTGGGTGCTGCGCCGGATGGAGGGTATGCGGACGCAGCGTGCAGTCAAGGCGTCGTCCGTCGCCATTGTTGGCCCGGAGGGCCTTATCGTGCGCGACGGCGATTGCTCTGGGGGCGAGTGGAACGAGCGGCACGGCTACCACGCGAAGCGCCTCCCGGACGGATCGATCGAGGTCTATCCGCGGGACGGTCTCGATGCCGTGCGTTTTCTCGTCACCGACCTGGCGTTCGACGAAGGCGTGCCGCTTCGGGTCTCCGTCCGCGTCCGTCTGCCTGAAAACGGCGGTCGTTCGGGCGAGGCGTTTCGCGTCCGCGCGAAGCGCGGCGCAAAGGTCGTCTTTGAGCGAAGCGTCAAGACGGACGAACTCTCGACGGAGGAACGCTGGATCTCCGCCGGCGACTACGCGCCAGTCCTTGGCGACAAGCTCGACATCGTCGGCGCCGTCGCCGGGGCGATCACGGTTCGCGTGTCGGCGATTCGCTTCGAACGCGACGCCGGCAATTGAATTTCAGTCAACCGGAAAAACAACCAACGAAAGGAAATCGCATGAACATGAAAGTACTGCTGAGGATCGGCGTTTGGGCCGCAGGGGCAATCTGCTTCACGGCATTCGGCGAGGACGCCTACATCGAGTCGACCGGAACTCAGGCGATCAGCCTCGGGCGCAAGATGACGCCGCAGACGCGTTGGGAAGTCGACTTCGCGCTGACGGATTCGACGACGCAACAGCAGCGCATCTTCGGCGTCAGTTCTGGTGCTGGACAGCTCGCACTCTACATCAGCGGCGGCAACGTGTTCTCCTTTGGCGCGAGCCTGCCGACGGCCGGCGGCTACCCGACTGCCGTTGCGGCCGACACGGCGCGACATGTCGCCATTGGCGACGGAACGGTCGGACGCGGATACATCGTGACGGGCGGCGTGACGAACGGCACGTCTTCGGCGTTTCAAGTGGCGGCCGAGAGCGACTATCCGCTCACCGTCTGCGCCTACGCGAGCAATGCCGCGGGAACGGCCTTCGGACACTTCGCGCAGGCGAGGATCTACGGCGCGAAGGTGTATGTCTCCGATGCGCTGGTGATGGATCTTGTCCCAGCGAAGAACGGCGAGGCCAAGGGTCTCTGGGACAAGGCCGGCGAAAAGTTCTACGCGAGTTCTGTCCCCGGCACGAACTTCGAGGGCGGTGGCGATCTCTTCGACGCGGAGGACGGCTATCTCCAGTCCGACGGCGGACAGCTGATCGACACCGGATACAAGACGACGCCGACGACGCGCTATGAGATTGACTATCAGCTTGAGGCGATCAACACGTCGTACACGGAGGGCGGCACGGTGCAGTCCCGGCTGATTTCGGCGGCAGAAGACTCCTCAAGCGTGGCGTCAACAATCTACGTCGCTGGAACGGCCGGCGGCAAGGACGCAAACATCGCCTTCTCGTCCGGCGATGCCTGGACGGCCGTCTGGTCGGGGAAGGGCTTCGACAACAAGCGGCGGACGGTCGTCCTCGACCTCGCGAACGGCAAGGGTGCACTGTACGAGAACGGCCTGCAGCTGGTGGAAAAGACGCTGACACGTCCGACGAAAACGGCGACACGGAGCGTCGGGCTCTTCGGCCAGCTCGGCGCCGACGGCAAGACGGGCTATTACAAGACGCGGATGAAGCTCTACGGCTTTCGCATCTACGAGAATGGCGTGTTGGTACACGATTACCTCCCCTATGTCCGCCGCGGCATTGCGGGACTGCGCGACGAGATGGAAGGACATGCCTTCCTTCTGCCGATCGCCAAGGGCAAGGCGTTCGCCTGCGGCGGTCTCATCGCCTCGGACGGCGCGAGCGACGCCTGCCTTGCGTCGACGGGAGACCAGATCGTCAACACGAGCAGCAAGCTCGGGCTCGCCTCGCGCGTCGAGGTCGATTTCGCCCTCACGGAGCATCTCGGCAGCCAGGAACGCATCTTCGGCGCGACGTTGTCGAAGGATCTCATCTACGGACTCTATTGCAACGGTACAACTGCCGGCGAGGGCAACTTCTCACTGGCCATCGGCGACTACGAGGAGGGGAAATTCCCCGGGTACGACACGGGTGTCGCCGTTGACCTCGACCGCCATCTCGCGATTCTCGATATCAAGGAGAAGATGATGTATTTCATCACCGGCACGACGACAAACTACTTCCGTGCAATCGGTTCGGCGACGCAGGACTCCACCTGGCTGATGGGCATCTTCGGCGAACCGTATTCTGCCGACTTCAACGGGACGTACAACCGGTCGAAGATGAAGCTCTTCGCGCTGCGTCACTATGAGAACGGAGTGCTTGTCCATCACTGGCTGCCGTTCCGGGACGAGACGCGCGTCGGTCTCAAGGACGTGGTGACGGGATGGATCCGAACGGACGGTCGAGCGTCCGGCGTGCCCTTCGTACTCGGCGGGTGCGGCTGGGGGAAGGACCATCAGCCGTTTTACGCAAGCCCCACCAACAAGGTCGTCAAGGCGAAGGACAGCCCCATGACGCTCTCTGCATTTGCCCCTGCCGCAGTTGCCTACCAGTGGAATGTCGACGGCGAGCCGATGGAGGGCGCGACGAACATGACGTTCGACGTTGCGTGGCGCGATACGCGCACGCCGGTTGCCGTGTCTGTGGTCGCGACATTCAACCTTGCTGCTCTTAGTGTCACGAGAGAATCGGATGTCGCGCTTTTGACGATGCTGCCGAGGCCTGGTGTAATGATTGTCTATAAGTAACGTTATGGCTTTTTCACGAAGGGAGTTCATCGGTTTTTCGGCGGCGTTCGCGGCAGGTCGCGCCTTTGCCGCGCCAGCGGGGCTTTTCGCGACGGGAACGCCGAATCTGCGGATAGGCGTCGTCTCGGACATTCATGTCGATGCGCCGAAGGGCGACTTCATGATCTTCGGCGACACGACGACCTTCGAGTCGACGCTGAGGTATTTCCGCTCGGTCGGCGTCGACGGGGTGGTCATTGCCGGCGACATGGCCGATTGCGGCATGCGCAACCAGCTCCAGTGCGTCGCCGACGCCTGGGATCGCGTTTTCCCCGGCGGCCGCGGTAAGAACGGCGCGAAGGTCGAAAAGCTTTTCGTTTTCGGCAATCACGACATGGAAGGCTGCAAAAACTGGGGTTTCGACAAGCGCTACATGCACAAGCCCTCGTTTTATCGCGAAGTGATTGCAACGGATCCGAAGAAGGCGTGGGAGGACATCTTCCACGAGCCGTATGCGCCGATCTGGACGAAGGTCGTGAAGGGCTACCGCTTCGTCGGCGCGCACTGGAAGCCGAAGCATCCCGAGGGCGTTGCCGAGATCGAGCCTTGGTTCGCGGAGCATGCTGGCGAGATCGATCCCAACCTGCCGTTCTTCTACATCCAGCACCAGCATCCGAAGGGCACCTGCCATCAGGCTAACGCCTGGGGCGCGGACGACGGACTTGCCACACGCGTCCTCTCGCGCTTTCCGAACGCAGTTGCGTTCTCGGGACATTCGCACATTCCGCTGACGGACCCCGTCGCGATATGGCAGGGAGCGTTCACGTCCGTCGGCTGCGGCTCGCTCCGCTTCGCGGGCGGGATGTTTCCGCTCGCGTCGGGAGGAGAACGCGGACACGAGAATACGCGCGACGACTCGCTCATGCCGAAGTACGAGGGCGTCTGGGAATCGCGCCAGGGAATGGTGATGGACGTCTACGACGACCGGCTCGTGTTCGAGCGGCGCGATTTCATGCACGATGCGGAGAAGGTCGGCGACGACTGGGTCGTGCCGCTCGGAAAGGGCGCTCCGCAGCCGTACCGTCCCGAGGCGAACCGCCTCTGGAACGTCGCGCCGGAATTCGCCGCCGGCGCGTCGATCGCGCTATCGGAGGGAAGGACGCGTCCCGCGGCGGGCGGCGAGCCGGTTCCGTCGCTGACGCTGACGGTGCCGGCCGCGACGGGTGTCGCGGGCGCGCGGACCTACGACTGGGTGCTCGCCTGTCGAAGAGGCGGGCGCAAGGTGTTCGTCCGCTATGTCGTGGACCCGAACTGCCGACGGGCGGCGAGCCGTGCGCTCGGCCCGACGAGCATCATTCTCCCGAAAGCCGCTTTCCCGTCCGGCGTCTCGGCCCTCTCGGTCGCACCGCGCGGCTATAACGGCAAAGTCGGAAACTCCATTGAAGTGAAGGTGATGATATGACGAGATTTGCAGCTCAGCTCTATTCCATCCGCGAGATTCTCTGGGAGGATCCGGAGAAATGCCTGACGTCCTTGAAGGCGGCTGGTTATGACGGCGTTGAATTCGCCAAGTACGGAGGGCGTTCGGCCGTCGCACTTCGCCGGCTTCTCGCCAACACTGGCATGGTCGGCGTTGGCACGCACGTAAACGGCGACTTGTTCCTTGTCGGGGACGAGCTCAAGCGGACGCTCGACATCTGCGCCGAGGCGGGGATCCTGAGCGTGACTACGCCCCACGCGAAGCGCGACTCGGAGGACGCCTACCGCCGCTTTGGCGCGGAGATGGGCAAGGCCGCCGAAGTGGCCGCCGCGTACGGCATAAAGGTCGGCATACACACGACGTACCACCACTTCGAGACGAAGTACGACGGCGTGACGGCGTGGGACGTCATCTTCAGCGAGACGTCGCCGCTTCTCCAGCAGCAGGTCGACACCTCGAATACGTTCCATACGGGAACCGATGTCGTCGCCCTCCTGAAGAAATACCCTGGCCGCCATTTCTCGATACACCTGAAGGAGAACACGCCTTCGGCGACGGCGACGCTTGGCGAAAGGCCGACGGACGGCGGGCCTCTCGTCCCGTGGCGGGAGGTAATGGACGAGGTCGCGGCGGAACGGATGCCGTGGTGTATCGTCGAGGCGGAGACGAAGCCCGACACGCTCGAACCGCTGATAGCCTCGAGAAACTTTCTGAAGCAGTTCTGAATAATACTGGAAAGGAAACAGTAAAATGACTGGCACGTCAAGAAGATCGTTCATCAAGTCGCTGGGCGGCGCGGCCGCCACTTCCGCCTTTGCCGGATGCGCAGGCGGGCCGTTCGGCATCGGCAACGCCGCGTTACGCGGCGAGCGCCTGAAGTTTGGCGTAATCGGCGCCGGCGGCAAGGGATTCACCGACTGGACCAAGTTCCTCGCCAACGGCGAGATTCCGACGGCGATCTGCGATGTTGACAGCACTCTGATCGACGCGGCGCTTGCGCATCTGAAGAAGGAAGGCGTCGACACTTCCTCGATTCGCACGTACACGGACTACCGCCGCATGTTCGACGACCAGGCGAAGCTCGGCCTTGACGTGGTGAACGTCTCGACGCCGGACCACATGCATGCTGCGCAGGCCGTGAGGGCAATGAAGGAAGGGGTCCACTGCTACATTCAGAAGCCGCTCGCGAGGACGCTGTGGGAGACGGAATACGTCGGACGCATCGCCAGGGAGACGGGAAGGTGCGTCCAGATGGGCAACCAGGGGTCTGCCGCCCATGGGCATCGCCGCCATGTCGAACTCCTGCAGAAGGGCGTGATCGGCGACATAACCGAGGTCTACGTCTGGACCGACCGCCCGATATGGTTCCAGGGCGAGGCCGCGAAGCGGTTCGCCGCAGGGCGCATGATTCCCGCGCCGAAGACGCTCGATTGGGATTCATGGCTTGGCATCGCGTCGAACAGGCCGTACATCCAGGATCGTCCGGCCGACACGCCGTGGCCGTTCCGCAGCCAGTACGCGAAGAACCTGCGCGGGGTGTACCACCAGTTCAACTGGAGGGCGTTCTACGACTTCGGCACCGGAGCGTTTGGCGACATGGCGTGCCACACGCTCAACCTGACGTTCAGGGGCGCGGAACTTGCGTCTGTCGTTTCCGCCGAGACGGACATGGTCGAAGAGTGGAACGACATGGCGTATCCTATGAAGAGCCGCGTAAAGCTCGTATATGCGGCGCGTCCGTCGAGGGCTCGCCCTGGCAGGACCCTGCCCGCCACGAACGTATGGTGGTACGATGGCGGGCTGCGCCCGACAGAGCCGAAGCTGAAGCCGATGATCGACGCGCTCGCGAAAATAAAGGAACCGCGCGGCGGTTGCATCATCTGCGGCACGAAGGGGATGCTTGCCTCGCTCGACGCATACGGCATCGACTGCATCGTCCTCATGAACGGCGAAAAGGTCCCGACGAACACGAAGGAGCACGAGGCTTGCCGCGAGAGCGCTGTCGCGCCGTACCTGCCGCGCGTGAAGACGGCGACCACCGACCTCTACGGCGACACCGACAAGGCGCACATCGCCGAGCTTTGCTCCGCCATCAAGGGCGAGGGCGACGTGTTCCCCGGCGGAGACCGCTGCTTCTCGGGAATCGACTATTCGACGTCGATACTGGAGGGAATGCTCGTCGGATGCATGTCGCAGAGGCTGAACCGCGCACTCGCATGGGACGCTTCAGCCCGCACGTTCGGCGACAAGGAGGCCGACGCGCTCATACGCCCCTACGTACGCAAGGGCTGGGAGTTTTGACGCGGCTCGCGCTTGCGCTCGCGGCCTGCGCGCCGCTGGCCTCCGCCTGTGCGGAAGCGCCGCTGCCGCTCGTGCCCGCGCCGCGCACGCTCGTGCGCGCGCTCGGCGTGGCGGCGACGTCGAACGTGGTAGAACGCACTGACGCGTCGCTGCCGCATGAGGGCTACCGCCTGACGGTCGATGCGCACGGCGCGGCGATTGCGGCGGCGGACGCGGCAGGCGCGTTCTACGCGCGGCAGACGCTGGCGCAGCTGCCGTGGCCGTGGCCCTGCCTCGAGATAGAGGATGCGCCCGCCTACCGCTGGCGGGGGCTCCATCTCGACGAGTGTCGCCATTTCTTTGGCAAGGAAACCGTCAAGGCGCTGCTGGACAAGATGGCTGCGCACAAGCTGAACGTCTTCCACTGGCACCTGACGGACGACCAGGGCTGGCGCATCGCCGTGCCGGGCTATCCCGACCTTGTGCGCTACGGGGCCGTCCGTTCGGCAAGCCCCCGCCACGGCACGCATCCGTCGCGTGGCACGGTAGCCGAGAACGCCGCCGCGCTCAACGGCATGCGTTACGGGCCGTTCTGGTACGGCGAGGCAGACCTGCGCGAGATTGTCGTCTACGCGGCTGCGCGCCACATTACGGTTGTGCCCGAAGTGGAGTTGCCCGGGCATGTTTACGCAGCGCTGGCGGCCTACCCAGAATTTGCCTGCTTCCCCGAAAACCTGTCCGGGCGCGATCCGCGCACGATCTGGGGCATCGAGCAGGACGTCCTCTGCATCGGCAACGCCCGCGCGGTGTCGTTCATGGAAGATGTGCTCGCCTACGTCTGCCGAGTCTTCCCGGGCCGGTACGTCCATATCGGCGGAGACGAATGCCCGACCGTGCGCTGGGAGGCGTGCGGGAAATGCCGTGCGTTCCGCGCCGCGCACGGAATCGCCGGTGCCGCGCGCCAGCAGGTGTGGGTGACGCGCCATTTTGCGGCGTTTCTCGCCGCGCACGGCAAGCGGACCGTCGGCTGGGACGAGTGCCTGGCGGGCGACGTGCCGGCGGACGTCGTCGGCATGAGCTGGCGCGATCCGGACTGCGCTGGCGCAGGGCAGGAGATCGTCACGCCGTCGGCCGCCCTTGCGCGCGGACACGAGATGGTGATGACGCCGAACTCCTATTGCTATCTTGACTACAAGCAGGGTTTGGCGGACGATCCCTACCAGTACGCGCGGCGGACGCTGACGCTCGCACGCGCCTATCAATTCGATCCGTGCGCGGGAATCCCAGAGCATCTCCGGCGCGGCGTCCTGGGCGGGCAGGGGAACAACTGGACGGAATACACCTGGAACGAGTACGACCTCGACTGGAAGGTCTGGCCGCGCGCCGCCGCGCTGGCGGAATGCCTGTGGCTTGGGGCGGACCGTCCGGGATTCAACGACTTCGTACAGCGCCTTGCGGCGCAGGACGCCCAGGCGGGAGCACGACGATAAATGTCATGGGGGCGCTCCCCGCGAAACCTTGTCGATCACCCTGTCCCATAGGCGCTCCATGATTGACTATGGATGCGGGATGTGGTATCATTATCGGTATTCCGAGGGTAGCATCTTCGGTTAGACAACTCCAGAAGGGGGGAAAGGGGTAATATGAATCGGTTGTCAATGCGCAAGTCATCAAGGGCGATGAGTGTTGTTTTTGTCATGTGCCTCGCGTTCGCGGCGCATGGTTCCGCGAACGTTTTCGACGACGCCGTCTTCTGGTTCCGCGGCGGCAAGGACATCAACGGCAATGGCTACATGCAGACGGGCGAGTTTTTTGACGATCTCCATGCGGACGATGTCAATCACGACAACCACAAGATGCAAGTGACCGGTTA
This sequence comes from Kiritimatiellia bacterium, assembly GCA_045220525.1. Classification (GTDB taxonomy): domain Bacteria; phylum Verrucomicrobiota; class Kiritimatiellia; order RFP12; family UBA1067; genus UBA1067. Next base: position 6,944 of record JBGUVV010000242.1, on the reverse strand, counting down.
CACAGGAAATTACGGTGGGTTCAAGGAAAACGTCGCATTCAAAGATGAATCGGTCGTCTTCCCTGCATTGGGAACCAATGTGGTGAAGAGCATGCGAGTCCTTCACATTTCAAATGTTGGCAAGAAAAATGATGGGAAGTTGTACTATTATCCTCCCGTTGTCAGCCCATATGGCATCTTCGACAGCAACAAAATATCCAATAGATATACGATTGTCACCAGGATCAAGTTGGACAACATCGACCGGACGGAATGTCTTTTCCGTATCGGATACAGTAGTTCGGCGAAACAAGGAATGATGTTTGGGTTTGAAAAACGAAACAATTTTTATTCGGGATGCAAGGGTTTAATGGCATACTGTACTCCCGATGGAGATAGCAGCAGTGCCAAATTCCAGTTTGATGATCTGCCCGTTCCGACAAACACGTGGGTTGACATTGCCGTGGTTGTGGGAGATGGCAATCTGCGAGTAGGTATTGCAGCACCAGTGTCGTTGCCGCGCCATAGCAGTAATCCTGCAATCGCTTTTGCACAAACACGCATGTGGACGGATAATTGTCCATTGCTCTCGTCTGATCGCTACTTTTTGTTTGGTCAAACTAATTTGTCTGCGCCGCAAGAAAATGTGGGTTCAACCTTTTATTTTACTGGTAGCATCCAGCAACTGGCGATATGGGGCAGGGCGTTGAGCGACCAAGAGGTGATGGCTGCGTTCGGAATGCCGCGCCCTGCAATTTTCAGAACGGGGTTTGACAATGGCGCATCGACTGAATTCGGTGGTACGAGATCTGGCGCGGCACAGACCATCGATGGGCTTGGCTCCTGGCAAGGTGTCTGGGATGAGATGCAGGCGGGCGATACGTGGACGGTCAACTTCAACGCATTGCGCGACGAAGCTGGGCTGCCGCAGATATTTTCCATCAAAGCGCTTTCAGACTCGGCTGAGGCGCAAATCGAACCTATACTGAACGAAACTCATCTCAGGGAAAGACGTGTCGTGGCAAATGGCTGCACATTTTGGCCGGTTCCCAAAGACCTTATCACCGAAGGTGCTAACACGCTCATCCTCAAGCGCAAGGATGGCGGAGCTGGCACGTTCAAAATGGACGCAATGGAACTTGGAGGTTCGCTTGGCGTAGGAACGGAAGCGGACAGAACCGATGACGGAAGAACGCCGCCGGACAGGACCGCGACAGGTGTTCCGTCGGCCGCCGATCCCAACCTGCAGCATTGGCCGCAGGAACTGCAACCGAGTTTAGGCGTTACAAACCTTCGCTTCCGCGTGTGGGTGGATCCAGATGTCGTGAACGTGGCCTCGTTCAAGTTTCGGACTCGCACCCTGCTTGAAGCCAGAAGCGGCGAGACCTTACATGGCGATGAGAAGTTTACGCTTTTTGTGAACGGCGAAAAAGAGGACGACCACGGCACCGACACGGAGATAGAGCCTATTGATCTTAACTTTGCACCGGGGGAACTCCTTGGAGGATGGAATCTATTTGAGCTGAAGGCCGCCCTCCCGTACGATACATGCCGTTGGCATGTTGGCTACTACCGCTTCGAGACGGTTCTGTCGCGAGGGTTCAGTTTGCCGCCGCCGGGAATGGCGGTCATTATCCGGTAGCGCGTCATGAACCGTATTGTAGCCGCGGCCTTCGCGCTGGCCGCGTCCTGCGGCACCGCCATCGCGGGGATTTCCTTCGAGGAGGAGATTCCCGCGTTTAGGCAAGGTGTAGATGCATGGCGTCTCGGGAGCGGACTGCGCGGAAAGTGGACCGACTTTGGTTTCGCGGTGGCGGTCTCCGGGCGCTCCGGTCTCGCCATGAAATACGACCGTTATCCAGGGATGAAGCCATTTCGCGGCGCAGATGAAATCGTCCTCAAGCTAAAGTCTGATTCTCGGGGCAAGGCGACTGCCGAGTTGGTGGTCTTCGAATTTCCTGCCAATGGCAAGGAGCCAATTAAGTTCTACGCGCCCGTTTCCATCGCGACGAGGTTCAAGACTGGCCTCGATCCCGCGAAAAGCTACCAGATCGCTTCGGTCTCCATCCGGCGCGAGAAGGAAGACGGCAGCCCCTGGAAGATTGCCTTTTCGTCGCTGCGCGGCGTTTTCAAGGCGACGAAAGCCGAAGCGCTGCGCGTCGAGGCGGAGACGGGAAATCCGCTGCACATCGTCCGTGAAGGGCAAGGCGAAAATCCTGTCCTCGCAATTCAAAACGCCGCGCAGGAAAAAATCGCCGCGCACGGAACGCTGAAGGTGGGGGGCTTTGGCGGCGACGTATTCGACTTGCCGGTGGAAGTTGCACTTGATGCTGGCGAGACCGTCAAGATTCCCGTCCATGTAGATGCTGCCAAGGGAGTGTGGAAAATACGCGGCGAACTTGCGGCGGACGACGGTAGCGTCGCATCCGTCGATACGCGCTTCGCCGTCATGGACTACCACGGCGTGACCCAGAGACAGCCACGCGGCACTTTTCGGCTCGGCGTTCACTGGCACTTTCCTCGCTACACCGACGGCGACCGCGATCTTGCGGCATCGGCCATTGTCGCCTGCGGCGCGAAGCTCACGCGCGCGGATTTCGCAAATATGGCGAGCATCCAGCCTGCGGGGCCGGACAGCTGGGAGTTCGAGCGCACCGACGAGCTTTTGGAGATGCTCGAGACGAATGGACTTGCGGTTGACGCGATAATCTTCAAGCAGCCGAAGTGGGCGATGACTCCGCCGCCCGACACGAAAGCTCCATGGAACTCGCGTGCCGTGAGGCCGCCCGTAGCAGGAACTTTCGGCGCATTCTGCGAACGTCTCGCCGCGCGGTATGGCACGCGAATCGACTACTACGAGATTGGCAACGAGTGGGACCTCCGCTTCGGCGGCACTTACGACGAGGCCGTGGCCGTGCAGCGAGAGGCATACATGGGGCTGAAGAAGGGCTGCCCCGACGTGTGCGTGTTACCGAATGGCTGGGCCGCCGCGGGGGATGTCCCGAGCATGGATGGAAAGGGGCGAACCAGGATACACGAGTATTTCCTTAAAAACGCCAGGGACTTTTTCGACGTAGATACAATCCACAGCCACGGCGCCTTCCCGCGATACATGAACTCGATTTCGCGGAAGCTTTTCCCGCTCCGCGAACGCACTGGCACGTCCGACAAGCCTTGGTTTTCGAACGAGTCTGCCCTTACGAGCGCGAAGGGCGAACGCGACGCCGCCATCGCCGTGTGGAAGAAGATTCTCTGGGCCTGGGCTCATGGAAGCGTTGATTACGTCTGGTACAACCTTCGTGCGACAGGATGGGATCCCAAGAATCCGGAGCATGGCTACGGGCTTGTCACGGCGGACTTCTTCCCGCGTGAAACATACGTCGCCTTTGCCGCGTTGTCTTCTACGGTCGGCGGTGGCAAGTTCCGCCGCGCGATTATCGACACCGATTCTCGCTTCGTGTTCGAGTTTCGGAAAGGGAAGGACCTAATTCTCGCGGCATGGGACGAGGCAGGTTTGGCCGACGTCAAGGTTCCGGTGGAGACTGACGCGAAACGTGCCTATCGAGTCGATATCATGGGCAACAAGAAGGCTTTGCCCTTGGAGGGCGGGCGGACGCAGCTCACTGTTTCATCCGTGCCTTCCGCACTTCTCCTTGAAGCCGCCACGTTCGCTTCCGTTGACTCCGGTATTCTCTGCTCAAAAGGCGAGCGTGAAGATGCACGAGTAATCGTGATTTCTCCTGACACTCCGGGGCGTGCGCCTGATTTCATTCTTGAAAAGCCGCATGAGGTGCATGACTTCTACGAGGGGAATCCTGCGGAGAGGGAACGGCTCTGGCAAGGCCCGAAGGACTGTTCGGCGAAGGTCTGGCTGGCTCGGGACGAGCGGGGACTTGGCATTCGCGTCGAGGTGGAGGACGACGTACATCGCGAGGCGCCTAAGAACGCGGCGCGGAACGAGGGCGACTGCATAGAAGTGGTCGTTGCGGACCCAAGTGGTAATGGGCCGCGGCTGTTCTCCTTTACGCCTGCGGAACGCGTCGGCACGATCGCGCGCTACGACGTGCTCGTTCCCTACGACGCCGCGTCTGGATTCACGGCGAAGGCGCTCGAAAGCGGAGTCCGCTTCAACCTGATTGTCAACGACAGCGACAGCGACAGGCGCGAAGCTGCAATTGGCATTGCGACGGAATCGTTCCTTTCCGGAAGCGCCGCGGCAGTTCCCGTAGTGCGCTTCGCAAAGCCAGGCGCGCGCCTTGAAATTGACTTTGGCTCAAAGCGTGGGGAGATCAAGCCGCTCCACGGCGTGAACAACGCGCCTGTCCGCGTAAGCGGAAAGCAAGGCCCTCAGGACGAGTTCAAGGCCGCCGGCATACCGTTCGTGCGCACCCACGACACAGCATACTCCTTTGGCGGCACCCACTATGTCGATATCCCGAACGTGTTCCCCGACTTCGACGCGGACGAGACGAACCCCGCGAGCTACGACTTTGCCTACACCGACGCATACTTGAAGCCGATTGTCGCGGCGGGGTGCAAGCTCTTCTACCGTCTTGGCGTGACGATCGAGAACAACTGGAGGATCAAGGCCTACAACATATTCCCGCCGAAGGACTATGCCAAGTGGGCTCGGATATGCGAACATGTCGTGCGCCACTACAACGAAGGCTGGGCGGATGGCTTTCGCTGGAACATCGAATACTGGGAGATATGGAACGAGCCGGAGAATCCGTCGATGTGGCAGGGGACGAAGGAGCAGTTCTTCGACTTGTATCGCGTGGCGGCGAACCATCTCAAGGCGACGTTCCCGCAGATAAAGGTAGGCGGCTACGCCGGATGCGGGTTCTACACGGTTGACGACGCCAAAAGGCGCGAGGAGAGCGCGTTCTACAGAAGCTTCGTCACGTGGTTCGAGGATTTCTGCCGCTACGTGCAGGCGCCTGAGACGAAAGCTCCGCTTGATTTCTTCTCGTGGCACCTCTACGTTTCGCAGGACTGGCCGGTTGACAGGATCGCGACCCATGCGGCGTATGTGCGCAAGACGCTCGACGCGGCCGGGCTGAACGAGACGGAAAACATATTCAACGAATGGAACGTCTTTCGCAGCGACAGAAGATCCCAGTTCGAGACGTGCAAGACGCACGTCGGCGCGGCGAACGTGGCGGCGGCGTTTTGCCTGATGCAGAATACGTCCATTGACAAGGCGATGTATTACGACGCCTGCCCTACGCGCGTATATTGCGGGCTCTTTACCTTCCCCGGACATCGCACCACGCCGTGCTACGAGGCTTTCCGCGCATGGAACGAGCTTGCGAAGCTTGGCGCGGCGTGTGAAGCTGCCTGCGACGCGAAGGGGCTCTATGCCGCAGCCGCGAAGAAAGGCGAGCGTCGCGCGTTCCTTGTGGCCAACGTCGGTAAAGAGGCAATGTCGATAACGCCCAATGCTGGCGGAGGCATGTTCAGGATATACCGCATCGATGCCGAGCATGAGAAGCTTTCGGACTGCGGCGAATGGCGCACCGGCGCGCTTGACGTTCCCGCAGACGGATTCGTGCTCGCCCTCTCCGGATTCGCGCTTGGAGATGCGCCGGCGGATGACCGTGCGCCGTCTTCGCCGTCCAACGGACTGGACAGCCCGTCGAAGTGAGGTAGTCAGTCGTCTCCCGGGCTTTCGCGGCACTTGTTGCCGCGGCCTTGTTTTTGGTATAATTCCACTTGATGGCGCATCTTGCACTGACACTGAAATACAGGCCCATGACGTTTGAAGACGTCGTGGGGCAGTCGCATGTCGTAAGGACCCTGCGCAATGCGATATCGGCCGGGCGCATCGCGAACGCCTATCTTTTCATAGGTCCTCGCGGAATAGGCAAGACGACGCTTTCCCGCATATTCGCGAAGGCCCTGAACTGCCAGCAGCCGAATGGAGTGGAGCCTTGCGGCAAATGCGCCAACTGCCTCGAAATCGCGGCCGGAAGCTCGCTGGACGTCACCGAGCTTGACGCGGCGTCGCACAACAAGGTCGAGAACGTAAAGCCGATAATTGAGGCGGTCCAGTTCAAGCCTTCTTCGTCGAAATACAGGATATTCATAATCGACGAGTGCCACATGCTCTCGAACGCGGCGTGGAATGCGCTTCTCAAGACTCTCGAGGAGCCTCCGGAGTATGCGAGGTTCATATTTGCGACAACCGAGGGCGACAAGGTCCTGCCGACGATAATTTCGCGTTGCCAGAGGTTCGACCTAAGGCGCATCCAGACGAACGACATCGTCTCGCGCCTCAAGCACGTCTGCGCGAAGGAGGGGATAGAGGCGGAGGACGACGCTCTTCTCGCCATTGCCAGAGGCGCGGAGGGCGGAATGCGCGACGCGCTCTCATCCCTCGACCAGCTCGTTTCGTTCAACGGCGGCAAGGTCACGGAAGAGGACGCCCTTGGGGTCTTCGGCCTTGTGAGCCGCTCGGCTCTCGAGGATCTTGCGAAGGCGATCCTCGGCGGCGACGTCGCCTCGATCCTGAAGGCCATAGAGACTTTCGACTCGGCGGGAAAGAACATAAGGCGGCTTTCGGGTGAGCTTCTTCTCCACTTCAGGAACTTGGTCGTGCTGCAGGCCCTTGGGCCGGCGTCCACGTCGCTCGCGGCGACGCCTGACCAGATTAAGGTGCTCGAGGAGCAGGCCAAGGGAGTCGATCCCGGGCGAGTGTTCAGGGTGTGCGACCAGCTTGCGGAGATGGAAGACAAGCTCCGCTACGTCCTTAGCGCACGGACTCTCGTCGAAATGTCGCTCATAAGGGCGAGCCGCATTGCGACCGTCGCCACCGTCGAGGAGCTCATGAAAGCCGTAAAGGCCATGAAGAGCGAGTCCCCGCAGGCCGTTGTGGCGAATCCAGCGGCCGAGGCAAAGCCGATTGCCGCGAATGAGCCCGTTGTCATGAAGGAGCCTGGGACGCGCAGGGAAGTCATGGACGA
>JBGUVV010000241.1:0-3662 GCA_045220525.1 Kiritimatiellia bacterium | reverse complement strand
GTCAAGGCGAAAATACGCATTCTCGGCGGCCCTGACGAGGAGCGCGAAATCACGATTGAGAATCCCGAGCTGTGGTCGCCTGAGAATCCGCGACTTTACGAAGAGACCTTCCGCATCGCGAGCGGCGATTCTGTTTCCGTGCGATTCGGGTTCCGCACGGTGGAGTTCCGCGAAGACGGCTTCTACCTCAACGGAGTGAAGCGCAAGCTGCGCGGCGTCAACCGCCATCAGGACGCGGGGCTTTCGGGGTGGGCTGCGTCGCGCGAGGACGAAGACCGCGACTTTGCGCTTATAGCAGAAGTCGGCGCGGACGCCGTCCGTCTCGCGCACTATCCGCAGAGCCGCCATGTATATGACATCTGCGACGAAAAGGGGATTCTCGTCTGGAATGAAGTGCCGGCGATAAACTGGCTCACGGACTCGCCTGCGTTCAGGTCGAACCTCGTGCAGCAGGTCCGCGAGATGGTTGCGCAGAAGAGGAATCATCCGTGCGTCTTCGCCTGGAGTCTCTTCAACGAGATATACAACGACGTTCCGCCAGACAGGGCGCAGGAAGGGTGGATGGAGGGCATGCTTGCCGAAGTGCGCGACGTCATCAAGGCGCTCGACCCGAAGCGTCCGGTCGTAGCCGCTTCCGACAGGCAGCCGAAGAAGATGCTGAACGACATTCCCGATCAGCTTGCGTTCAACGCCTATCCCGGCTGGTACGGCGACTCGTCGATGAGCGACGACATATCCCGGTGGTTCAAGGCGTCGGGACGCGCGATGCTCGCCATCTCCGAATACGGCGCGGGCGGGAATCCGTTCGAGCACCTCGATCCGCTCCCCGCCGGACGGCTTGATCCCGGCGGCCCGGTCCATCCCGAGGAGACGCAGGTAAAGCTTCTAGCGGCGGACTACATGACGATCTGCGGAGAGCCACGGCTCTGGGGTTCGTTCATCTGGGCGATGTTCGACTTCGCCGCGGACGCTCGGCGCGAGGGCGGCAAGAACGGAATCAACGACAAGGGACTGGTCACGCGCGACCGTGCAACGAAGAAGGACGTCTTCTATCTCTTCAAGGCGAACTGGTCGAAGGAGTCCGTGCTTCATGTATGCTCGCAGAGGATGTCGGAAACGACCAATGCGACCGCAACCGTTGTCGGCTTCTCCAGCTGCGGCGATGTGACGCTTCTCGTCAACGGCAGCGTTGCCGGTGTGAAGACCCCTGACGCGGTAAAGGTCGTTCGCTGGGAGGCCGTGCCTCTTGCCGAGGGGGAGAATGTCATCGAGCTCCGCGCAGGAGGTCGCTCTTCTGTGCGCAAGCTCAGGCGGGTCGCTGCAAAAAATGAATATGAAAGCACATAACAACCTTACGTCGGCGCTGAGTGCGCTTGTCATGGCGGCGATTGCACCTTGTGCGACGTGTGCCGCGGAGTCCGGGCCTGTTGTCCTTGAGACAGAGGCGTTCGAAGAGCTTGGCGGCTGGACGCTTGACTCGCAGTTCATGGAGACCATGGGCTCGCCCTATCTGCTGGCGCACGGAATCGGCAGACCGGTCGATGATGCGAAGACGTCGTTTTCAGTCGCTGCGGACGGAGAGTACGAGGTCTGGGCCAGGACGATGAACTGGACCGCATGGTGGAGCGATGCGCCCGCTGGACGTTTCCAGGTCCTTGTCGACGGAAAGGCTCTCCAGAACGAAGGGGGCGCGAGCGGCGATGCAAAGTGGCACTGGGTGAAGCTTGGCGACGCTGCGCTTTCCGCGGGCGAACACACTGTCTCTCTCCACGACCTCACGGGATTCGACGGACGTTGCGACAGGATCGCGGTTGTCAAGGTCGGAACGTGGAGCGAGAAGGAGTGCGAGGAGACTGCGGCGGCGCACGGGGAGGCCAGGGTGATCGAGGCGGACATTGCCGTCATAGGCGGTGGCGTCGCGGGCATCTGCGCGGCTGTTACATCCGCCCGCGGCGGTCTCAGGACCGTTCTTGTCCAGGATCGTCCGGTCCTGGGCGGAAACAATTCAAGCGAAGTCCGCGTACATCTCGGCGGGCGTCAGAATCTCGGTCCGTATCCGCAGCTCGGCGACGTTGTGGCCGAGATAGGCCCCGCCAGGGGTGGAAACGCGCAGAAGGCGTCCGTTTACGAGGACGGCCGCAAACTCGCCGTCGTGAAGGCCGAGAAGAACATCACGCTTCTTCTTAACACGAAGGCGATGGCTGTTTCGAAGAAGGGCGACGCGATCGAGTCGGTCCGCGCCGTAGATGTCCGCACCGGCGACGCCGTAGCGGTCAAGGCGTCGTATTTCGTCGACGCGACCGGCGACGGAACGATCGGATACCTGGCCGGTGCGGACTACCGCATGGGGCGCGAGTCGCGCGACGAGACGGGCGAGGCCAGCGCGCCCGCCAAGTCCGACATGATGACGATGGGCTCCAGCATCCAGTGGTACGCCGAGCGCAGGGGAGTTTCCGTGTTCGCCGCGGAGCCATGGATGATTGTTCTTTCCGACGAGAACGCGACTGCGGCCATGCGCGGCGACTGGGACTGGGAGACCGGCATCGGACGCGATCCGATAGTGGACGCCGAGCGCATACGCGACTACGGCATGCTTGTGGCATACTCGAACTGGGCGCACGTCAAGAACTCGCCGAAGACGAAGGCCAGGTTTGCGGACTGCGGGCTTGCGTGGGTGGCGTCAATCGCGGGTCGCCGCGAAAGCCGCAGACTGATTGGCGATGTTGTGTTCAGCGAGAACGACGTCGACAACGAGACGCCTTTCCCCGACGGAACGTGCCTCACGAGCTGTAGCGTTGACCTGCACTTCCCGAAGGATGCGAGCACGACCAGGTACGCGGGCGAGCCGTACCGCGCGGCGACAGTCCACAAGAAGGTGAAGTCATGTCCGATTCCCTACCGCTCGCTCTACTCCCGCAACGTGGGCAACCTCTTCATGGCGGGGCGCAACATCTCCGTCACGCATGCGGCGCTCGGCACGGTTCGCGTCATGCGCACGACCGGCATGATGGGGGAGGTCGTCGGCATGGCGGCGGCGATCTGCGTGAAGTATGGCTGCACGCCGCGCGAGGTCTATTCCGCGCATCTCGACGAGCTCAAGGCGTTGATGAAGAAGGGTGCCGGACTCGGAAAGCCGCAGCCGCCGCAGAATTACAACGAGGGGTTCACGCTCGGCGTCTCCGAAAAGGCCACAGACGGACTCTGAATCCCTTTGAAATCGTGGGGAGACACCTCTTTCGACGTTTCGATTTTCGCCGCCAACCCCACTCTTTTTAGCAGATAACGCCATCCGACGCCTGGTTTGGCACCAGTTTACGCTACTGAATAATCGGGAGGGGAAGATGAAGGGTCAGCAACTGTAAATTTCATGCGAAATTTTCGGGCATTGTCTAAGAGCGTCGAATTCCATCCTTGCGCGTCAGCGCAGGGAAGAGATGGCAAGGAGGATGAGGGGGTGCGGGGGAGAAGGAGGAAGGGAAACCATCCCCCGGACACGACCGCTACGCAGCTTTCTTTCTTCGTCCGACATTGGCATTCTGTTTCGTCGACTCGGGCTCCGGCATCGGAATGAAGCTGGGATCCCTCGCGATCCTGTTCAGCAGCGACAGCAGCTTGCGCATGGTCGGGACTATCGCCCACTTGTGCGGATGGCCCTCCGCCCG
>JBGUVV010000240.1:0-3782 GCA_045220525.1 Kiritimatiellia bacterium | reverse complement strand
GCAGCCGTAAAAGGAACGAGCAGGTTCACGAACCCCGCGATGACGACATCCTGAATCCCGTCGCCGTTGAGGTCTGCCACAAGACCGCTTCTGGAGCCTTGCGCCGGCAATGTGGCGATGCGCTTGCCGGCGAGCGAATAGACGTAGCTCGGCGCAGATTCGTGATGATCCTGGCAGTTGGCGAAGACGAGGTCGAAGTATCCGTTCTTGTCAAGGTCATACTGGTAGATGCGCTGCAATACGCCTGCCTTGGAAACGTAGAGATTCTGCCCTGCGTTCCCGAACGTGCCACGTCTAAAGGCGTCAAAGCCTTCCGTAACCCACGCCTTGCGAGGGGCATCGGAGACGACGGGCTTTTCGCGCTGCATGACCTGGAACACAATGCCGTTCGGGTCGCGCAGCGTTATGCCCTTGAGGCCGGGAACCTCGTCCTTGGCAACCTCGGTCGCACCTGCGGCGACAAGCCGCTTAACATCCGCATCAACATCGTCGGAAAACAGGCCGAAGTGAAGCTGAAGAATCGACATGCTGCGGTAGTCCGGCGCCTTGCGTCCATCAGACGGTGCGTAGAGCTCAAACGCGACGCGCCCGGCCTCGTCTTCAATGAAGGTCGAGCCGCCGGGACGCGAAAGCGTGACCTTGAAGCCCAAGTTCTCCGTCCACCACTTGACCATGGAAGCGGGGTTTTCGATTTCCAGCGCGATATGCTCTATCGACGCCGCCGACGCGGCAAGGAAGCCAATCGCCGCAAACAGCGTCCCGGCGGCGACAGGGGCGATTTTAAACTTCTTCATGGTACGAATTATACCATAAAACCCGCAGCAAAACGTTTTGCATATTATTTCAGCAATATATGAAACTTACAGCAGGAACGAGACGATTCCATTCGCATACGGGATGGAGTTGATGTTCGCCGCGCCATTGAGCGCGAAGTCGAAGAAATACCCGATCTCCCGCAGGCAGTATTCGTTTCGCTCTTCGAAAAGGTCGATGCGTCGTCCGCTTTTCAGGAAGCGAATCTCGGCCTTGATGAAGTCGCACACAACGACGTCGTCCGCCGTGTACAGCTCTATCTCGCGGCGCGGGACACGTCCGTAGTAGTCAAGGTGCAGTTCCAGAGTCTTGTCTGGATAGCGGGCGACGAACGAAACCCCGTCCACGCTCTTCAGTTCGAGGCTGGAGAACTTGCCGTCCAATAGGCACGATTCCCTCGGCAGGCCGAAAAGCGTAAACAGATAGTCGAACTCGTGTATCAAGTCGAGCTTCACGCCACCGGCCCCCTCCTGCGCCGCGTATGTGCGGCGGTAGTCCGTGCCGGGCCGCCACTCCGGCAAATACGACGAGCAGATTGCGCGGGCGCAGTAGATTTTGTTCTCAGACGCGAACTCGCGGAGGAATCCATAGACGCGGGTATGGCGTATCGGACACGCCACGTAGAAGCGCTTCTCGTCCGCAAACGGGGCGAGCGCGTCAGGCGCAAGCGCTTTCGTGAACACCGGCTTTTCCACGAAGAAGAAGCTCGCCTTGTCCTTGACGGCGAGAAGAGTCTCGTAATGGAGCTGCGACGGGTTTGTCACGAAGACCATGTCGTAGCGTCCTATTTCGGACGGCTCGGAAAAACGCCTGCCGACCAATGCGCGCGTCGCTTCGTCCAGATACGAAAGCTCCCGAGGCTCGACGACGTCCGTCGTGACGTCGACGCCGCGAACCTTCGCGACAGCATGGATGTTCTTCAGATGGCGCTGCCCGATGGAGCCTAAGCCTATAATGCAGATGGTCATGGATTACACTCCCTCGATCTCATCGACTACCGCGAGGGTATGGGCGTCCTCGTCGAAGGTATAGGGCGGCGTGACGCCCCTCTTCACGTAGTCGAAGAACGCGGCGATTTCGTCGGCGTATGCGTTCTCGATGATGTTGGCGTTGTAGCGACCGTCCTGCACTACGTCGTCGTAGAGCTTGACGGGCTTGAGGGCCTTCGCCTCGAAGTCGTACTCCGAAAGCGTGTCGGGCGTCCCTTCCCAGAAGATGTGTAGCTTCTCCGAAAAGACCTCCAGGCGCCTCAGCCCCTTGCGGGCGACGACATCCTGGCAGTAGAATCCCTTCGTTCCGCCTTCGTGGCGAAGCATTATCATGTAGTGGTCGGGGAAATCGATGTCGAGCGACGTAAGCCTGCCGCTCATCACCTGAACGGACTCTACCTTGCCGAAAGCCTTTTCGATCCACGGCATTTCAACGCAAAGTATCTCACGGCATCCGTTCGTCTCCTTCTTCGCGGCGAAGAAATTGTGGTAGTCCTCCCAGGGATGCCAGTCGGGAAGGTACTGTCCGCAGTGGTAGATGTAGCTCACAGGCGCTCCGCGCACCGCATCGGCGATGTAGCGGGTCTCGCGGCGATAGACGGGCGTGGATGAAATGAAAAGCCTGACGCCCTTCTCCTTCGCCTTCGCAGCGGCCTCCGCGTACCATCCGCCGAGCAGGTTGATTTCCATGAAGACGTTCAGCCCTGCCGCGATGCATTCCATCACGGCAGGGCCATGGCTCGCAGGAGCCGTGCAAAGAAACGCCGCCTGCGGCTGCGCCTCGGCAATGGCTTCTGCAAGCGTCGCGAACGTGCGTATGCCGAATTCCTTCTCCACCTGCGCACGCCGCTCGGCCGAGCGGTTCACGCCTACGATCTCCGGCGCATCCGGCATCGCCTGCATCAGGCGGATGCGTCTACGCCCCATGGATCCAAGTCCGATGACAACGACCTTCATGGCGTTTCTCCGTTTGAGCCCTTGCCTGTCTTTTGCTCGAAAAACCTGTCCACGACAGGCTTCCACACCTTGTACTGGTGCCAGCGGTTTATGCGGCGTGGATATTCGCACTGCATCATCCAGAGCCACACGGCGTGGCGCTTCGGTTCGAGAAGCGCGGCAGTCTTGAGGGCGCCGTCGTGCCCGAACCACGTGCCTTCGACGAACATCCCGAGCGAGTAGGCCGTCTTCACGTCCGCAGGAGTCTGCTTTACGGCGAGCAGTTCCGCTATGGCCTTTTCCGGCAGTATCCTGCGGCCATTGCGCGATACGCCGCCAAAGGCGAGCATCCTGTAGAACTCGAGCATGTCGCGCGGGGTGGAGAACAGCCCTGCGCCGCAGGATGCGCCGTTATCTGGCGAGCCGTATGGTTCGGCAAGCGGACGGTATTTCGGTATGTGGCGGCACGTCTTGTTCGTTTCCACATAGTAGATTGAGACAAGCCGTTCAAGCTGTTTCGCAGTTGGGTGGAAGGTCGTGTCTTTCATGCCGAGCGGATCGAAGAAGACGCGTTGCAGGTGCGATTCGATCTTCTCGCCCGTCACCTTTTCCAAGACGGCGCCGGCTACATCCAGTCCTGCGTTGGAATACTTCCAGGACGTTCCGGGCTCGAAGAGAAGCGGTGTCGCGGCGCCTGCCGCAGCGGCGACACGGAGCGGCGCGCCGTTCCAGCCAAGCGCCGCGGAGACCTTTGTCTCGAATGGAAAGCCGCCGGTGTGAGAGAGGCAGTCACGCACGGTCAGGACGTTCCTTGCCGGGACAAGCGTCTTTACACCGCCCTTGTCTTCTACACGTTCCAGTTTCGCGAATTCAGGCAGATACTTCGAAACGGGATCCTCAAGCGAAAGCTTTCCCTCCACAACAAGCTTTGCCGCTGCAGCGCCGACCACGCCTTTCGTCTGCGAACAGATGCGGAAGAGAGAGTCTTTGGAGATGGGTTTGCGCGATGCGACGTCGCTCCAGCCGTCCGCGACCCATTCCTCG
>JBGUVV010000239.1:0-15246 GCA_045220525.1 Kiritimatiellia bacterium | reverse complement strand
AATCCTGCGGCGGGCAGCGTAACCGGCGTCGCAGGCGGCGACAAAGCGTGGCCCGACTCGCTCTCCGAGACCCGCGACGAGGTCCTGAAAGGCCGTTCCGGCGGCTCCTCCGCCACCGATGCGAACCGCCCCCACAGGACGCGCATGCTTTTCTACAGGCAGTTTGACTAAGCGTTGGAGAACTGAAGAATGAAATCGAAGCACATGGAAGCACATTCCCTCCGTCCGGCGTTCACCCTCGTAGAGCTGCTGGTCGTCATTGCGATAATAGGCGTCCTTTCCGGCGTTCTCGTCGCGGCGTTGTCCGGCAGCGGCGACTCCGCCAACGCCGCGCGCTGCCTTGCGAACATGAAGAACCTTGCGAGCGCCTGCCAGACCTATGGCATGAGGACTGGCCGATATCCCCTTGCTGGCAACTGCGTCCGCCTTTCCATCGACGAGTCGAGGGGCATGAAGAACATCCAGAAGCGATACACCGAGATTCCCGGATGGATTTCCATGATGAGCCAGGGGAAGTATCCTTCTACGTCTTACAGCAAGTCTTCGCCCGTGAGCCTCTATTCGACTGAAAAAGAGGCTTCACAGTTCGCCATTACGAACGGGGCGCTTTGGAAGTATGTGTCTGGGAACCACAACACGTATGTCTGCCCGGTCCATGCCCGCAAGGGGAAAAACGGGGCGCGGCCGCAGTGGAGCTATCTAATGAGCGCGTTTTTCGGCTGGGACAGCGCCGGGCGGTCTTACGCCGGGGATCCTCGCCGCGAATACGGGCAGGTCCAGAGGCCTGACAAGAAACTCCTTTTCTGCGAAGTCCCGTTCAGCGGTCACAACACGTGGGAGCCTGATGGCGAAGGCGGCTCGGACGACACCGACGCCATCCTTCAGTATTCCTCTTCCGGCATCGACAACGGCACTACAGGCAAGTCGTCTGGCGGCGGCGGCAGCGAACAGATTGGCGTCAACCACAAGAAGGGGCGGGAGGCGTTCGCGCACGTCGCCTTCGCGGACGGGCACGTCGAGAAGCTGCGGATACCGGTCAAGAACGGAGCGCCGGACACGAGCCAGATGGCGGAGCTCGCTTCGTGGCTTGCCGTCGGATACGACTGCTCCTACGACGCAGGTGTTTACAAGAGGCTGAAAGACTGAAAGGACGACACACATGAACAAGTCAAACTTCCGCTGGGTAATCTGCTCGCTGCTCTTCTTCGCGACGACGGTAAACTATCTCGACCGCCAGGTTCTGAGCCTCACCTACAAGGACTTCATCGCCCCCGTCTTCGGCTGGTCTGACAACGACTACGGCACGATCACCGCCGTCTTCTCGATCATATACGCACTCTGCAACCTCTTCGCGGGCAAGTTCATCGACCGCCTCGGCACGAAGAAGGGTTATCTCTGGGCGATATTCATCTGGTCCCTGGGCGCGTGCCTCCACGCAGGCTGCGGCGTCGGGACGTCCGCGCTCAAGGCGGTCGGCTTCCTCGGCATGATGGGCGTCACTACCTCAGTCTGGCTCTTCCTCGCGTGCCGCGCGGTGCTCGCGCTCGGCGAGGCGGGCAACTTCCCGGCGGCGATCAAGGTGACGGCCGAGTACTTCCCGAAGAAGGACCGCGCGTTCGCGACCTCGATCTTCAACTCCGGCTCTTCGGTTGGTGCCCTCGCCGCGCCGCTCTCGATCCCGCTCATAGCGAAGTACTGCGGCTGGGAGATGTCGTTCATCATCATCGGTGCCTTGGGCTTCGTCTGGATGGGCTTCTGGATGTGGCTCTACAAGAAGCCCGCCGAGAACCCGCGCGTCAACGCCGCAGAACTCGCCTACGTCTCCCAGGACGAGGCGGGTGGAACGGACGCGGCTGAACCTTCGCCCGTGGAAAAGAAGATTTCCTATCTCAAGGCGTTTTCGCTTCCCCAGACCTGGGCGCTCGTCCTCGGCCGCTTCCTCACGGATGGCGTCTGGTGGTTCTTCCTCTTCTGGACTCCGGGCTACCTCTCCGACCAGTTCGGCTACAAGAGCTCCGACGGCATGGGCATGGCGCTCATATTCACGCTCTACGCAATCGTCACGTTCGTCTCTATCTACCTCTGCAAGATCCCGACCTACATGGTTGACAAGCGCGGCATGAACCCCTACGAGGGGCGCATGGTCGCGATGTTCATCTTCGCCTGCTTCCCGCTCCTGGCGCTCGGCGCCCAGCCGCTCGGCTCGTATTCGGCGTGGTGGCCGGCTATCCTGATCGGCCTTGCCTGCGCCGGCCATCAGGCGTGGAGCGCGAACGTCTATTCCGTCGTCGGCGACATGTTCCCGAAATCGACGATCGGCACCTTGACGGGCATCGCGCAGTTCGCGGCGGGCTGCGGCAGCTTCCTCGTCAACAAGTCGGCGGGTGCGCTCTTCACCTACGCGGCGGGGACGACCATCGTCGACGGCAAGGAAGTGGAGATGACGAAGGGCCTCCTCGCCTCCGGTGCGCAGTTCGCGCGTCCCGCGATGGAGTTCCTCGGCTACACCGGCAAGCCCGCCGGATACTGCATCGTCTTCGGCTACTGTGCAGTCGCCTACATCGTCGGCTGGACATGCATGAAGACGCTCGTCCCGAAATATAAAAAGGTTGAGCTGTAAAAAAGCGACAGTTGCTTTAAGCCACAAAGAACACAAAGTTCACAAAGGAATAATTGGACTCAAGGAGAAGACATGAAAGTCAAGAAGAACGCAAAGTACGCAGTCGCATGCCTCAGCTCGATGGGGCTTAGGATCACGCCTGAAAACCGCATGGCGGTCCACAACTCGAATCGCTTCTATCTGCAGGCGACGAGCGCCGAGACGAACGTCCTCAACGTGACGAGCTCGCTCGGGCCGGAGTGCCTGGTGCTCACCCGTTTCGTCGCGGGCTCGCCGATGGCCGCGTTCATCAAGGCGCAGCTTCGCGCCCGCAACATCGCCTACGTCGGGCCTGACGTGCCGCAGGGCGGTCCTTGGGGCTATCGCCACCAGTTCAACATCGCGGACTCCGGCTTCGGCCTCCGCGCGCCTCGCGTCTGGAACGACCGCGCCGGCGAAGTCGGCCGCACGCTCGACGCGAAGGACTACGACACGAAGGCGATCTTCGGCAAGGACGGCGTCAAGGTCCTCCACCTCTCCGGCCTCATCGCGGCGATGTCGCCCGAGACGACGAAGTGCTGCCTCAAGCTCGCGGCGGACGCGAAGAAGTACGGCGTTCTCGTCAGCTTCGACCTCAACTACCGCGCTACGTTCTGGAAGGGCCGCGAGGCCGAGCTTTCGAAGGCGTTCCACAAGATCGCCTCCGTCGCCGACATCCTCGTCGGCAACGAGGAGGACTTCCAGCTCTGCCTCGGCTTCAAGGGGCCTGAGGCCGGCGGCAAGGACCTCAAGGGCAAGATCGACCGCTTCAAGGAGATGATCCTCCAGGTGACGAAGAAGTATCCGAACGCCAAGATGTACGGAACGACTCTTCGCCAGGTCGTCGCGGCTGACGAGCACCTCTGGGGCGCGATCGTCTATGCCGGCGGCAAGTTCTACGTCGAAGAGCCGCGCACGATCCAGGTCCTCGACCGCATCGGCGGCGGCGACGGCTTCACGGGCGGCCTCCTCTATGGAGTCATCAACGGCTGGAACGCCGAGAAGTGCCTCCAGTTCGGCTGGGCTTCGGGCGTGATGGCGGCAAGCTCCCTCAACGACTACGCGGAACCCGCCGACGAAAAGCAGGTCTGGGACGTTTACGCCGGAAACGCGCGCGTCCAGCGCTAATCGGCGCAGATCATGAAAAAGTGGAATGTTGCGGCCGTCAGGGCGGCGAAGGGCCGGGAGAAGCTCGGCTGCTGCACCGCCTACGACGCCGCATTCGCCCGTCTCGCCGACGAGGCCGGAATACCCATCGTGCTCATCGGCGATTCGATGGGCATGAACACCCTCGGCTACTCGACGACGCTTCCCGTGGAGATGTCCGACACGCTCTCGGCGACGGCTGCCGTCGCGCGGGCGGTCAAGGACGCGCTTGTCGTAGGCGACATGCCCTTCGGTTCCTACCAGTGCGGCGAAGACCGCGCAGTGGAAAACGCAGTCGCGATCATCAAGGCCGGAGCCGACGCCGTTAAGCTCGAGGGCGGGGCTTCGGTCTGCGGCCTCATAAGGCGGCTCGTGACGGCGGGGATACCCGTCCTTGCGCATGTCGGGATGATGCCGCAGAGCGTGAACGAGTATGGCGGCTTTAAGAAGCAGGGCAAGACGCGCGAGGCCGCCGAGCGGATACTCGCCGACGCGAAGGCGGTGGAGGAGGCGGGCGCGTTCGCAGTGACCCTCGAATGCATCCCATCCGAGCTCGCCGCCGAGATAACTGCCGCGCTCGGGATCGTCACCATAGGAATCGGGGCGGGCCCGGTGTGCGACGGTCAGTGGCTTGTGATGCACGACCTCCTGGGGCTAAACGAGAATGTCCCGTCGTTCGTCAAGAAGTATGCCGATCTCGCCGGCATCGTCAGGGGCGCGTTCAAGGCTTACGCAAGCGAAGTGAGGGGCGGCGTCTTCCCGCCCGCTACCTGATGTTCCCCGACCTCATCGATATCGGCTTCCTGCACCTCAAGACGTATGGCGCCTGCATGGCGACTGGCTTTCTTGTCTGCTGGTGGCTGATCGAGAGGCTAAGCGGCAGGAAGGACCTTTCCAACCTCATTCTCTCCCTCATGTTCGCCGGAGTCATTGGCTCTCGCGCGGCGTATGTGATTGAGCACTGGAAAGTCGAATTCGCCGCCAATCCTGCGCAGATAGTCAGGATCGACCAGGGCGGGCTCATGTTCTACGGCGGGCTTATCCTCGCCATCGTCGTATTCTTCGCATGGTGCGCATGGAAGCGCGAGAGCCTTCTCGCGACGGCCGACCTCCTTACGGCGGTGGTGCCGCTCGGCCACGCGTTCGGGCGGGTCGGGTGCTTTTTCTACGGCTGCTGCTACGGGCGCGACTCCAATTCTTGGTGCGCGGTTACGTTCCCCGCCGGAAGCCCCAGCTGGTTCGAGCACGGCCGTCGGCTCGTCCCCGTCCTGCCGACGCAGCTTTTCGAGGCGGCGGCGCTCCTTGCGCTTTTCGCGCTTCTCCAGTTTCTCTACAGGAAGTTCCCCGCCGGCGGCAAGTCGCACGGCCTTGTCGTCGGGGCGTATCTCATGGGCTATGCCGTGATACGCTTCTCGATAGAGTATCTGCGCGGCGACCCGAGGGCGGCAGTAGGGCCCCTTTCCATTTCACAGACTATATCGGTTGCGATGTTCGCGTTGGGCGGGGCCTTTGTCGCAGCCGGATTTCTCCGCAACCGCGCCGCAGGCAGCGCAGGAGGATCTTGAACATGAACGTCCGCGTGATTGTCGGCGAAGACGACTTTCTCGTCGAAGAGACGGCGAAGAAGGCCATCGGTGGAGTCGAGGGGCTTGAAGTCATAGACTCCGCAAACGCCACGAACGCGGAGCTTCAGCTTGCCGACTTGAGGAGGGCGGACGAGAGCTTCTCGACGCCTCCCTTCCTCGATCCCAGCAAGGCGACTTGGTGGAAGAACGTCCACTTCCTGCCGGGAGGGCGTTCCTCCGAGGAAGTAAAGGAGGCCCTTGAGAAGTTCGCGGCGAAGATAGCCTCCTCACCGCTACCTGAGAACCAGGTCTTCGTCATCTCCGGGCCGACGCTACTAAAGACTTCCGTGTTTGCAAAGCGCCTTGCCGGTGTCGCGGAGATAGTCTCTTTCGCGGCGGAAAAGCCGTGGGAGGCGCAGCGCGGGGCGGTGGTGCGCGCCATCGACGACGCCGCGGCTATGGGGCTTAAGTTCGCGGCAGGGGCGGCGGAGCGCTTTGTCGCGACGGTCGGCGTAGATTCGAGGTCCCTAAGGAGCGAGCTTGAGAAGATGCGCGACTACCTCGGGCCGTCTGCGAATGAGATAACGGCGGCCGACGTCGCCGAGATATCGAGCCCCGGCGCGAAGGTGGAGGCGGAAGTATGGGACGTCACCGACGCCATCGGCGCGCGCAATCCCGGCGCGGCGCTTGCCGCGCTTTCGAGGTTTGAGCGCGAGAGCGGCTACGAGGTATTCATGTCGGGCGTCATAGAGAAGTTCTTCCGCCAGCTCCTCGACGTGAAGCTTGGCCGCGCCGGTGCGATGTCGCCGTATGCTGCGAGGAAGAACGCTGGCTTTGCGGCGAAGTGGAGCGAAAACGCCCTGCGCCGCGCGAGGGCGAGATTCCTCGCCCTTCGCGAGAAGGCTGTCTCCGGCTCGTCGTCGGTCGGCTCTCTTGTATCTACGGAGCTTCTAAGGGCGTTTCGCGCCGCGTGAGGGCTTGAATGGGCAGGAGTCGAATTAGAAACAATCTCGAGTATGCGGCGATAGTCGCCGTGTGCGCCGTCGCGGGCGCGGTGCCATACCGCGCGGCGATGGCGGTCGCGCGCGGCCTCGGTTGGCTTGTCTACGCCCTCGGCCTCAAGCGGAGGCGCACTTGCGAGCGGATACGCTCTGTCTTCCCCGAGAAGAGCAAGAGGGAAGTCCGCAAGATCGCGGTGCGCTCGCTCCAGAACATACTTATGACCGCAGTCGAGATGATGCGGGCCTCGCGGCTCGACCGCCGCTGGATGGACAAGCACGTCCTTGACGGCGAGCTCTACCGCGACAGGCTCAAGGAGCTTGTCGACGAAGGGCATGGAGTCGTAATAATGGTTCCACATTCCGGCAACTGGTACATGGCGGCGTGGTCCATGGCGAGGTATGGGCTCCCGCTCATGTCGATTGCGGCGCGGCAGCGCAATCCGAAGATCGACGCGTGGATGGCGCGGCAGTATGGCGACATCGAGGTCTTCGACCGCGACATGCGCGACTCGCTCGTCAAGATAAAGGCAGGGCTCTCGGCCGGTCGGGCGTTTGCGATTCTCCCCGACCTTCGCGTCAGGCGGCGCGATGTCGAGGCGGACTTCCTCGGAGGGAAGGCCAATGTAAGCCGGGCGGGGGCGCTCTTCGCCGTGAAGTGCGGCTCGCCGATAGTAGTCGCTGCAATGTCGCGAAGGGACGGGTGGCACGTCTTTAACCACATCGCGACGCTCCGCCCCGACCCATCCGCCGCGGATCCCAAGGCGGAGGCCGCGCGGCTTACGAAGGAGGCGATGAAGCTTCTTTCGGAAGAGATTGTCCGCCGCCCGGGCGACTGGTTTTGGTATAATACGCGTTGGATACTTGAACCCGTAAAAGAGGAGGACCAAAGATGAACTACACTGAAGCCGCGAAGATGCTCGAAAGCTGCGGGCAAGCCCATGTGCTTGCTGGGTGGAGCAAACTGTCGGCAAAGGCGAAGGCCGCGCTTCTGGCGCAGGTTGAGACGATAGACCCGAAGAGCGCAAAGCGCTGCGCCGCCGCGCTTGCCTCGAGCGGGGAGCCGCCGGATTCGTCGAAGGGCCACGCGCCGAAGGTGGCCGTCCTCAAGGGTGCCGCGCTCAAGAAGTGCATCGCCGCGGGCGAGAAGGAGCTCAAGGCCGGCAAGGTTGCCGCGCTGCTCGTCGCGGGCGGTCAGGGCTCGCGGCTTGGCTACGACGGGCCGAAGGGCTGCTACTCGATAGGCCCGGTCACGGGGGCTCCGCTCTTTTACTTCCACGCCCGCAAGATACTTGCGAGGTCCAGGAGATACGGCGCTCCCATTCCGTTCTACGTGATGACGAGCGAGGCCAACAACGAGGCGACGGTCCGTTGCTTCAAGGAGAACGGCTTTTTCGGGCTTGATCCGAAAAACGTCTTCTTCTTCACGCAGGGCATGTGGCCCGGGATGGACAAGGAAGGCAGGATCATACTTGACGGCCCCGGCCACATCTTCATGAGCCCCGACGGCCACGGCGGCCTTCTCGCCGCGCTCAAGCGCTCGGGCGCCCTCGCCGACATGAAGAAGCGCGGCATCAAGTCGGTCTTCTTCTTCCAAGTCGACAATCCTCTCGTCGAGATCGCCGATCCCGCGTTCGTCGGCTACCACGTCTCTAACAAGTCGGAGTATTCGCTCAAGCTCTGCGCGAAGCGCGACCCCTTCGAGAAGGTCGGCATGCCGATGCAGTTCGGCAAGTCCTTCCGCATGGTCGAATACACCGAGATGACGAAGGAGCAGTGCGAGCGCAAGGCGGCCGACGGCGGGCTCTACTTCAGGTACGGCTCTCCTGCGATACACGTCTTCGACCGCGTTTTCCTCGAGCGCGAGGCGTCGAAGCCGATGCCGCTCCACCTCGCCTTCAAGAAGATCCCAGTCTTCGACGGCAAGAAGACGGTGAAGCCGTCGGAGCCCAACGGCTACAAGTTCGAGAAGTTCATCTTCGACATCCTCCCCAACGCGAAGAAGGCCATCTTCATGGCGTTCGACCAGAAGGACGAGTTCTCGCCTGTGAAGAACGCCGAGGGCTCGGACTCCCCCGCCTCCTGCAAGGCCGACATGCAGGCCAAGTGGCGCAAGTGGCTTGAGGCGGCCGGCGTGAAGGTCCCGGAGTCGATGCCTCTTGAAATAGACCCCGCCTATGCGATAGATGCCGACGACATCAAGAGGAAGGGGCTCTCGCTGTAATGGGGATAAGGGTTCTTGGAACAGGTAGCTATCTGCCGCCGAGGGTTGTAACGAACGACGATATCGCGCGTTCCCTCGACACTACCGACGACTGGATCTACTCTCACACGGGAATACGCTCTCGCCACGTCGCCGACGAAGGCGAGTCCACGTCGACGATGGCCATAAAGGCCGCGCGCGCGGCGATGGAGGCGGCGGCGGTGAAGCCCGAGGAGATAGGCCTCATTGTCCTTGCGACTTCCACGGCAGACTACTTCCCGTTTCCTTCCACTGCGTGCATCGTCCAGGCGGGGCTTGGCTGCACCGAGGCCGGTGCGTTCGACCTGCAGGCGGCGTGCGCGGGGTTCATCTACGCCCTTGAGCAGGCTCGCGGGTTCGTCAACTTCTATCCCGGAAAGAAGGCCCTCGTCATCGGCTCGGAATGTCTTTCGCGCATCCTCGACTGGACCGACAGGTCGAGCTGCATACTCTTCGGAGACGGCGCGGGTGCTCTTGTCCTTGGCAACGACGAGAAGTCGGGCGTTGCGGGGATGACGACTCGCGCGACGACGATCCTCGGAGCCGACGGCAATGGCAGCAGCTTCATCGTGAGGACGGGAGGGGCGCGTGACGCGCTTCCGCTCGACCCTGTGACTGGAGTCCCCGCGCCGCCAAGGCCGATAGAGCCCAAGCTCACCCTTCAGGGCCACGACGTCTTCGCGTTCGCCGTCCGCAAGCTTGCGAAGGTCGTTGACGACCTCTGCGAGCGCCTTGGCACTACGCCGGAGTCGCTCGACAGGGTTTTTGCGCACCAGGCCAATAGCCGCATAATCGAGGCGACCGCGCGAAGGATGAAGCTGCCCATCGAGAAGTTCTGGCTTAATCTCGAGACGACGGCCAACACCTCTGCCGCGTCAATTCCGATATCCATCGACCAGGCCGTCAGGTCGGGCGAGCTGCGCGACGGGATGAAGATCGTCCTCGTTGGGTTCGGGTCGGGGCTAACCTACGGCGGCACTTACGCCGAGTGGCCGAACTTCTAATCGAAGGGCGCATATGGAAGAGGCGCTGAAGGCTGTAGGGGTCAGACGGAGCTACGGGGGACAGGAAGTCCTCAAGGGGCTTGACCTTTCAATCGCCCCCGGTTCTTTCGAGGCCATGATGGGGCCGAGCGGCTGCGGAAAATCCACCTTCCTCCACATTGCCGCGGGGCTCCTCGGGGCGGACGCGGGTGAGGTTTTCGTCGGCGGAACTGACATCGTGGGCATGGGTGATGCAGCTGCCGCGAAATTTAGGCGCAGGCACGTAGGAGTAGTTTTTCAGGCCTTCAACCTCCTTGAGGGGAAGACTGTCAGGGAAAATATCCTCCTCCCGCTGAAGCTCGATGGCGTGAAGACTAATTCCCCCGAGGTGCAGGAGCGCTACTCTTCGCTCGTTGCGAGGCTCGGCCTCGATGGAATATGCGGCAAGCGCCCAGAGGAGCTTTCCGGCGGCGAGAGGCAGCGCGTCGCAATGGCGCGCGCCCTGATTGCCGCGCCCGACATTGTGCTCGCCGACGAGCCTACCGGAAACCTCGATGCGCAGTCTTCAAAGTCGATCTGCTCCCTGCTCGGCGAAATCAACGGCGCGGAGCGCTCCGCCATTCTCGTCGTCACGCACGATCCGCAAGTCGCCGCATGCGCAGGGCGTGTGCATTTCCTCAAGGACGGCGTAATCGCCGCATCGTGCGATACGGAGCATGATGCCGCGAAGGTGTCGAAGCTGTATCTGGAGACGTTCGGGTGAAGACCCGCCACGTATGCGCGGCGATAGGAGTCGCGGCGGCTGTAGGCGCAGTGGCCTTCATGCAGTCGCTCGTCGCGACAAACGACGCTCAGGCTGTGCGCGTCGCCGAGAGGCTTCTTGCCGAGATGCCTGTCGAAGAGGGCGCGATGGTCTGCTCGATGCAGCTCGACTTCCGCCCCGACGGCCGCGTCATGCAGGGGCCGCCGATGATGGCTTGCATCGCGGCGGAGAAGGGGCGCGCCGCCCTTGGCGACGGCGAATGCATCGTTTCAAAGGCCCTCTTTGCACAAAGGCGCATAAAAAAGCTTCCGGCGGTCGGCGACGAAATCGTCCTCGTCGGGCGCAGGGGGGCGCACAGGCTCAAGATCGCGGGCTTCATAGACTGGGAGCGTCCCGTTCGCGGATACCCGAACGCTTTCGTCTCGGAGGCGACGGCCGACGGAATCGGCGAGGGCTGGCGGGAGTTTGAAAGCCAGTCGGCCGAGGAGCTTGCGCCGCTATTCAAGTCTGATGCGGGCCGCAACATGGACCGCGCGAAACCTCTTCTCCTGTGGGCGGCGGCGCTGACGGCCCTTTGCCTTCTCGTGAATACGCTTGTCCTTACCGTAGAGGCGCGGCGAAAGGAATTCGCCATGCTCCGCGCCGTCGGCATGACGCGCGGCGGCGTGGTGGCGGCTGTCTTCCGCGAGGCGTTCGCGCTCTCCTGCGCGGGATTCGCCATTGGCTCCGCCGTTGCGATTGCCGCGCTCCATGCGTTTGTCGCGGCGAACGCGGGCACGTTCCCGGCGGGCGCGGCGATTGGGTGGAAGGGCATTGCCGCCGCCGCGCTGCTCTGCCCCGTCGCGGCAGTCGTGTCGGCGCTTCTTGCAATGCGCTCCGCGCTTTCCGTAAAGCCGCTTGAAGCCGCGTCGGCGAGAGCCCCGCGTCGGCGGCCGATAGGGATGTTTGTCGCAATGGCCTTCGGCTATGGTGCGTTTGTCGCAGTTGAGGTCTGGGGCTCGTCTCTCACAAAGCCGTTCATCCCCTCGAAGGAGTGGCCCGACGCGATTGTGTCGATTCTCCCCGGCGGCGTTTCCGCCTTCGACATCGAAAGGCTGAAGTCGCTCCCTGGCGTAAGGAAGATTGCGGAGCTCCAGCCTTTGCAGGTAAACATCAAGCCTCTTGAGGAAATGAAGTCGAGGGGGCCTTCGTTTGGCCGCGCACAGTATAGAAACGCCCTCCTCCTGGCGAGCGACTGGCTGCCCGATTTCCGCTTCTCCGCCGGAGACCGCGAATCCGCCGTTGCCGAGATCGCGTCTAAAGACGCATGCGTCATAACGGAGATGATGGCCCGTGCCCGCTCGCTGAAGCTGGGCGACACTCTCCTCCTCGACGCAGGGATGGGGCTTGAGGTTCCGCTCAAGGTCGTCGGCATCGTCGATCTCAACTGGCACATGGTCACGAGCCGCGGCCTCGTTCGCGGGATTAACAGGATGCCCGTCAACACCGACGGCCCCGTGTTCGTCTCCTTCGACACTCTCGCCGCATGCGACGCAAGGCCGCAGGAGTTCGTGAAGATGACCCATCTCTGGCTTGACTTCGAGCCTGAGTTTCTTGAAAAGCACGGGGTCTTCCCGGCAGGGCGCATCGTGGAACGCGAGATCGTCGATGCGCTTGGCGGCGCGTGGGCGGAGGGTGAAGACGGCGAGGTCCTCGGCAACACGGTTCGCCTCCACTCCCGCGACGAGATATCCGACGGCACCCTCGCCCACGGCTACGAGCTCGTTGGCGCAATGGCGCGCATACCCTTCGTCTTCATAGCGGTGATATCCCTCGGCTTCGTTGCAATGCTCGTAGCTTCTGCCGATTCTCGCAAGCGCGAGTTCCTCGTAATGCGGGCCGTCGGCGCGACGCGCTTCCAACTCGCCAAGACGCTTTGCGCCGAGGCCGTCTTCGTCGCGCTTCTCGCCATAGCGGCAGGTCTCGCTGGCGGCGCTCTCGTCGGGTGGCTCTGCACTGCGGGAACTCGCGCGGCAATGGCAAACTGGGGCCTCCCTCCCTGTTTCAGCCTGCCCCTGGCCACTTGCCTCAAGGGGGCAGCCGGCGCAATCGCCTTCACACTCGCCGTCGCCATCCCCTCTTCTCTGGCCATCGTCCGCCGCCGCATGTAGCCTCCGCTACACGAACAGGATTCTCTCTGCACCTGTCAGAAACTGCCGCGACGATTTCCTTGCTTTGTGTAAGGGCGAGATGGGCTTGCCCGAAAACCATGGCAAGAAATCGCAAACAGAAAGTGAAGGTGCGCTATGAACAACAACTTCGTGAAATTCGCATTCGTCGGGTTCGCCTGCGCGGCATTTTGCACAACGACTCTCGCCGCGCCAAAGGGCGGCAACCACGGTGGCCATGGCGGCAACGGCCGTCCGGCGAAGACGGCCCAGCAGGCACGACCACCTCAGACCGCGCGACACGCAGCTAAGCCAGCCGCAGCCAAGCCTGCAACTCTAGCTCGCCAGGCAGCCAAACCAGCGGTCGCAAGGCATGAGCCCGCCCGTCATGCTGCCAAGCCAGCAGTCGCTCGGCATGATCACGCCCGTCCGGCGCCGCGCCACCACACGCCTCCGCCCCGCCTTGCCCGCCACCATCTCCCCAGCCATGCGCGCTATTGGGCGAGGCCGGTCGTTCCGCTGTGGCACTTTGGTGCGCTCCATGCGTGGGAATGGGTCGAGCAGGCGTGGATGGTTGTTGTGGACGGCGTCTACTACTACGGAGACGGCTACTACTACGACGGCTACAACTACTACTACAATGGTACATACTACACAGTCCCGCCGATGACGTTGCTCGTCTAGCCAAGCGAGCGAGGCAAAGGCAAGAAGATGGACCCCGTCGTTCCGGCGGGGCCCTGCTTTTTGCCCTCCGCCAAGATCGCATGTGACGAAATGTTCTTGAACCAAAGTTCAAATTTTCTTGAACTTCGCCAAGCATCGTTTTCCGGTTTTTGTTATACTTGTCATGATCTCGGGCGGGAAGGAGGAAACAGAAACCTACGAAACATGAAAATGGTATAACATGATTATATTTATTATTTGCGGAAAACAGAGGGCGCTGTGGAAGCACATCGGATGTTTGCAGTAGGCTGTGCATATGCGCAAAGGTATGCTCAATGAGCGTGGGTATTTGGTATAATATGCAGTAAATAGTTCTCTGATTGGGCTTCGAACGATGGCGAGACGTAATTCCAAAAAACATGTCAAGTATTGCGGCGTAGACGCCGTGGATCTTTTCTGCGGTGGCGGAGGCCTTACTTGCGGCTTGCGGCAGGCGGGGATTGATGTCCGCATGGGTGTGGACTTTGACGAGCGTTGTGAATACGCGTACGAGCACAATAACAACGCCAAGTTCTTGCACAAGTCCGTTACAGATGTCTCCGCAAATGACGTTGGAGATAATTTCCGAGAAGGCCGCATTTCTCTTCTTGCCGGATGCGCACCATGCCAGACGTTTTCCAAGTACAACCAAAAGGCGACATGGAGAGACAAAAGATGGCTTCTGCTGGATGAGTTTACGCGCCTTGTTGGCGAGACTCATCCGCAGCTGGTCACGATGGAGAACGTTCCGAAGCTCGAAGACCAGAAAGTTTTCTCGCGGTTCACTGACGCTCTTCACGATCTTGGCTATCATGTATGCCATCAAGTAGTAGAGTGTCCAAAGTACGGCCTCCCGCAACTTAGGCAGCGCGTGGTTTTGATCGCGTCGATTTTTGGAGAAATCAAAGTGCCACCGCCGCCTAAAGATGTTCACGTTCAGACGGTGCGCGAAATTATTGGGGATTTGCCGAGGTTGAACGCAGGCGAATGCGATCCTGATGACAGGCTTCATTTCTCTGCGGCGCTTTCTGCGTTGAACATGAAGCGCATCAAGGCATCCAGGCCGGGCGGAACTTGGAGAGATTGGCCAAGGCGACTTGTTGCAAAATGCCATCGCAAGGACACGGGAAAGACATACGGTGGCGTGTATGGACGGATGAGCTGGGACAAGCCAGCGCCTACGATGACGACGCAGTTCTACGGTTTTGGCAATGGGCGCTTCGGACATCCTGAGCAAGATCGTGCAATCTCAATCCGCGAAGGGGCGATGTTTCAGGGTTTTCCAAGGGATTACCAATTTGTTCCCGAGGGTAAACACGCTAATATTTCGCTTCTTGGGAAAATGATTGGCAATGCCGTGCCTGTTCAACTTGGTCGGTTGATAGGCGAGACTTTCATCACCCATCTGAAGCAATTGGATTTGCTGCGGGAGGGTGTTGATGCCTAATGCCCCCAAGATTGCTTCCGACCCTTTTCGGGTTCCAGAGCAGGGGGAATTGGTAGAGGTTCGTCACCGCCAATGGCTTGTGTCGGATGTTGACACTTATATGCCGTCTGGGGATGCCTATCGCCGTCAAGACTTGGTGACGCTCGAATCTATCGAGGAGGATGCAGGCGGCGAGCAGATTTCGGTGATCTGGCAGATAGAGCCAGGTGCACGTATTCTCGAAAAGGCGGGGCTTCCAGAAGTAAATGGCTACGACAACAATGAACAGCTGCAGGCGTTTCTGAACGCCGTTCGCTGGGGCATTGCCACGAATGTTGACCGCAACAACCTGCTCTCGCCGTTCCGTAGCGGCATTACCATTGAGGACTACCAGCTTGATCCGCTTGTTCGTGCTATCAACATGGCGCGAGTGAATCTGCTGATTGCCGACGACACAGGTCTCGGCAAGACGGTCGAAACAGGTCTCGTCATACAGGAACTTTTGATCCGCCACCGCGCCCGGAAGGTTCTGATTATCGCACCCGCCTCGGACTTGACGAACTGGCAGCGCGAGATGCACGAGAAGTTTGGCCTCAAGTTCCATATCATCGACAGCGAGTTCATCAAGGAGTTTCG
>JBGUVV010000238.1:0-2220 GCA_045220525.1 Kiritimatiellia bacterium | reverse complement strand
CCTCCGCGCCAGGGCCACGCGAATAGCCTGTGCCGTCGGCGTTGGGGATCTTCCTAACTTCGGGCGGCTGGCCGGTCAGGTAGGCTTTCGCGTCAAGGTATATCTCCTCCCAGATGCCAGACGTGTCGCAGACGTGTTCCTTGTTGTAGATCGGCCGTCCGACGGCCTCCGTCGGATGGCGCTTCCCGTCCCTGCCCATGATGAAATACTCCGGGTGCGTCTTGGCGAAACGCTTGTAGAAGCGAGAGTAGAGCTGTCCGTGGCAGCACGGCAGCTTTATCGACTCAAGACGGCCGCGAAATCTCGCAAAGCGCTTGAAGTCGATTTCATCGGTATAGCCGGCGGTTTCCATGACCTCCGGCGGAACTGTGCCGTCCTTCGGTCCGTAGCGCCTGATTATGTACGACGGCTTCACGCGCAATTCGCCGTCCGGCAATGAAATGGACGCCTTATTCGGTATGATCGTCCCGAGTTCGCCGGGGAAATACATCCTTATGTCGGCGTAGCGGTGGAGAAACTCATACACGCCGTAAAGCGTTGCGCGCTCGTATTTCGCCTTGTAGCCAAGGACGACATCCTCCTCCCCAGGCGCGTCGCGTCCGGCGATATACACCCTGTCGCCGACGGCTTTTATCGAAAACTCGTCGCGATCCAGCGAAGCCGTGTCGATGCCCGCCACGATGGACCATGTGTTGGAGCCGAGGACGATGGACGCCTTGCCGTCCGTAGGCGCATTCACAATGCCAATCTTTGCGCCAAGCGACTTGCCGAGAAAATCCGAAAGCTCTCGCGCCGCGTAATTGACGCTCCCTGGCGCATCAGGCGCGACCACAATCTCCGCATTGGATCCGGTAATTTCCGCCGCTGACAGGAAAAATGACGAAACCGCGATAGCAACAACGATGATTCTTTTCATAGCTGCTTCTTTTTTAGCCGTGTAGAAGTGTAGAAACGTGTAGAGATTACCGCAAGAATATCACCAAGCCAGGCTTTCCCGCCACGATTTCGCCCGTAGTATCGGCGAGGTGCGACTTGAGGGGTTCTGGCGCCGAGGCGTAGCTGTAGCGGCCAGGCGGGAGTGCGACGCCATCAACGAAGACGTTGGCAACCCTTATCTCAGTTCCGTTTGGAACAGACACAACGCCGTCTTCGGAAAGGAAGACGACCGTCTCAGGCTTGAACTTCTGAAGCCGCCCAAGCTCTCCTTCCGCCGCGGCAATCTCAAACCGGCCAGTGCCGCCCACCGCGACATACGCGGCGTTCGTCCAAGCGGCGTCGGAGGCGATCTTCACCGTTCCGTTCGTCACTTCAATGCCGCCGCTCGTCGAGCTTACGGCGTTCGTGAGAAGGAGCGTGCCAGTTCCGCCCATCTTGAGAGAAAGCCCACCCTCGAACTTCGCCGCGACGTAAAGGTTGTCAGTGACGTGGATATTGCCGCTCGAGTCCGGCATCTGCGCGCCATAGACTTCAAGAAGCGAACCAGAATCACCGCAGAACGTCGCCGTCGCGCCTGAGACAACGCGAGCAAACCTCTGCGTCGTTGAGTGGAAATCAACTGTCTGCGAAGTTGCCTTCGTGTGAGGAGTAAGCGCAGCTCCGCTATTGGACATACCCGCCGCCAGAGTCGTAGCATAGTCCGAGAACATGTCAGAGCGCATGAAATCCATCTTGGTTGAATAGTTTGCCGTATCTGTTCGACCTAGCCGGAGGTAATTAATCGTGTTCCCGCACACATCAAACACGACATGGCCACGAGCGACTTCAAGGCCGAAGTAATAGGTCGATGCATCATAGACATACTCAGTTGTGGCGGAAACGGGCTTTCCCGTGAACAAAAGACGACTTCCCGCGTCACCATCAAAACACACGGTTGACTTCCCCGCCCTCATTCCGCCAGAGAACGTCAGTTCGCTGTTCTTCCTCAATTTCACGTTGTTACGCCCGTAGCCAAGAGTGAAAAGAACGTTTCCAGAGATCTCATTCGTCGTTCCAGCCAGCGTATGCAAAAGCCACTTCTGGGAGTTGGATGAATTGCCTTTGATGGCAACAGGCTTGCGAACCGTTGCATTCGTAAGCACCAACCCCTTCAGGTCGCTGGACTCAGTTGTGCCTCCATTGATGGTAAAAGTGTTTACCCCATCGACGGAAGCCGCCCCCTGATCCACCCCGGACGGCGTATTCAGCAATCCCGAGAGATAGATTGACGTTCCGCTATCAATG
>JBGUVV010000237.1:0-22143 GCA_045220525.1 Kiritimatiellia bacterium | reverse complement strand
GTAGGCAAGCATCTCAAGGGCGAGTTCCGCCATCTTGTCGCCCTTCGCGGCCATTGCGCAGATGTCGCGGCAGTCGCTTGAGCCGGTGAGCGCAAGCAGGCCCGACTTCTTGTTGAGGAGCGTGTCGGCCTCCGCGGGGGAGAGCTTCTCGCTTTCCATGATTGAGAGGACCGCCGCCGCGTCGATGTCGCCGCAGCGAGTGCCCATCACCATCCCGGCGAGCGGCGTAAGGCCCATCGAGGTGTCGACGACGCAGCCGCCGCGAATCGCCGCGAGCGACGAGCCGTTGCCGAGGTGGCACGTCACGAGATTCACCTTGGAAAGCGGCTTTTTGAGGAACTTCGCCGCGGCCTCGGTCACGAACTTGTGGCTCGTTCCGTGGAAGCCGTACTTGCGTATGCCGTATTTCCTGTAGAACTTCGGGTCGATCGCGTACATTCCCGCGCAGTCGGGCATCGTCGCGATGTGGAACGCCGTGTCGAAGACGCCCACGTTGGGAGTCCCCTTGAATATCTTTTCGCACGCCTCGACGCCGCCGAGGTTGGCCGGCATGTGGAGGGGCCCGAACTTGACGAGCTTCTTCGCCTTCGCCATGTTGGCCTTGTTCATAATGGCCGAGTCCTTGAAGACCTCGCCGCCGTGCAGGATGCGGTGGCCGATGGCGTCGATGCCCTTCGCGTTGTCGCCGAGGGCGGCGACAACGCTCTTGAGGGCGTCGGCGTGGTTGGCGGGGCCTCCGCAGCCTATGCGCTCGACAAGGCCCTTGGCGAGCCGAGTTTCGCTCTTCATGTCGAAGAGCTGGTACTTGAGCGAACTCGAACCGGAGTTCACCACGAGAACTTTTCTTATCTGTTTTTTCATCTTTTTTCCGATACTATTTGACGACAACTTTGTAGAATCCGCTCGACTCGCCGCCCTGCGGCA
Source organism: Kiritimatiellia bacterium (assembly GCA_045220525.1). Classification (GTDB taxonomy): domain Bacteria; phylum Verrucomicrobiota; class Kiritimatiellia; order RFP12; family UBA1067; genus UBA1067. The sequence goes on along the minus strand of JBGUVV010000237.1, from coordinate 21,219 downwards.
CTTCAATTTCCACCGCTCCGGAGCCGACGGTAATCGTGCTCGACGCGACGACCTCCCATCCGTCCTCCTCGGCAAGCGACGCGCGGCGGTAGATTTCGCACTCCACCGTCTTGACGGACGCATACGAAACGTCGTACAGGCCCGCTCCAGACGCCTCCGCCGCCGGGGACACCTTGCCGGAGACGGCGATGGTCAGCTTGCCGCCGACGAAGGAGAGTTCCTCGATCTCGACGCTGTCGACCTTGTTCTCGAGCTCGATCTGGCCGGACTGGTTGACCGCGATGGAATCCGGCGAGACGCCGAGGGCGAGCGACGCAAAGCCGCGCGTCTTGAACGAGCTCGACAGATGCGCCACGACCGCTTCAACGCCTGACGCGTCCTTGATGCCGCCGGACAGCGCCTTGTTGACTGCAAGGCCGCACTTGAGCGTCTCGTCAAGCCTCATGGCGCCGTTGTCGAGCGTGCCTCCGTTCATCAGCATTTCCCACGCATCGGGCAGGCGGTTGCCGTTCGTATCGGCGTCTTCGATGTAGACTACCGCCACGTCGCCTGCGCCGATGGCGCCATCTATCACCATGGCGATGGGCTCGAATATCTCGCGCTTGGCGCCGCTGCGGTCGGACAGATACCCCCACGACTCCCAGCTGTCGCGAACATTCTGGGTCCCGAAGCTCGAGCTGTCGATGTAGGCCCTGATGTAGTAGGAACCCCTCTTGAGGCCCTTCAGCGAGGCAAGGCAGAAGTTGTTCGTGTCGGAAGCTGCGACCACGCTCTTGTTCGTTACGATGACGCGCGAGGCGGGGTCGCCCGTGAAGTCCGGGCTTTCGAACGCCTCGACGACGACGCGGCCGTCGGCAAGGACGTTGGCCGGGCCGAAATACTTGGCGCACACGTCAATCCTGCCAAGGTTGGACCCTGCGACCTCAGGCTCCATGCGGAACACCCCGACGTCGCTCCAGCTGGGCCCAGGGAACTTGGCGTTGAGCGCGCTTACGCGCCAGCGGTAGTTGACCGAAGGCTGGAGTTTCTCGCCTATGTAGGCTGGCGCCGTCCAGACGTAGCGGCCGTTGGAGTCGCGAGGAGGCAGCGCCACCGTTTCGGAATCCCAGACGACCGCGGACTCGTCCTCCGACAGAATCTGTATGCGGAAGGCTGTGTAGCTGGCCTGTACGCCGGCGCTCGGGATCGTCCACGTGAACGTCGGCCGAGCGGCATAGACCACCGACCCCTCGTTCTTGGGCGACCACACCTCGGCAACGGCCTGGGTAGCGTCGTAGTTGCGCTCGATCACCTGGTTCACGATGTTGAGCGTCCCGTTGGAATCCCAGGACGTCGCCCCCTCTCCAACTACGACAAGGTATGCGACGCTGTTGACAGGCAGCTGCACGAGCATTGGGCCATAGCCATTCACGACCTCGCTATTGAGATATTTCCAGTCGAGGTCGAAGTCGCCGTCGGCAAGGATGTCCGCCTCGGTGAGCGTCTGGTGCTCGGAGAGGTTGAAGTACTTGTCGAAGACAACCGTCGCCGGAGTCTCGACCTGATAGACGGGATAGCCGTCAACCAGCCAGCGGACGACCCTCACGCGCACCGACAGGAGGGAGTCGGCGGAAAGCGATGCGCTCTCGTAGGCGTCTTCGTTGATCCAGTTGAGGCGCGAGAGGTCCTGTTCGATGGCGGACGGGGAGAGGCCTGCGCTTGCATTGACAATCCTGTTGGAAAGCTCGGTGTAGTATTCGACCACCGTCTTCCCGCGGTCGGATGTCGCATTGACAAGGTCGATGCGCGGCATCGTCGGGCTCGTGTCGAAGAGCTCGACCTCCACGGCGCGACGGCGCCAGCTGACATCAACGCCTTGGACGAATCCAAACGGCTCGCCCACGTCGTAGCTGCCGTTGCCGTCGAGATCGGCCCAGACGACGATGTTGTTGCTCCCCTCGTAGATCCGGCCATTGTCGGCTTCGCCGAGATAGAGGTCGCGCGGGATGCCAACGGATTCGTTCGCCGAATAGACGATACGGTAGGTAAGGTCTTCAAACGCGGCCATGTCGCTGGAGTTAGTGCTGCTAATGCGTATCACGTTCTTGAAGATGCCGAGGTCGAAGTCATATTCGCCGGTCTTCAAGTTAACAGTTCCAAGCGTCTTGGTGCTGGAGGCTCCGCCACGCGAGAACGCGATGTTGACGGTAGCCACGTCGCTGTTAAGATCGGTCCTGACCTCAAGACCGGAGATGTTTGAATAAGAGTCATTGGAAGAAAGCACTACGACATTGGCCTGGCCGTAGGTGCGGCGGTCCGCCTCAAGCTCCGCCCTCGTGCCGCGCCGGTAGATGGTAGTCGCGCCGATGCCTTCGCTGCCATGCTCGCTAATCATCCATGAATATGTGACCGAAGACGGGTCAAAGGCCGTCTGGATGGCAAGCGTGGAGGAATTGACGAATCCTGGCGTAAGCGTTCCGTACACATGGCGATCGGACCACTTGCCTATCACGTGCTTATAGCCGTTCGTCGAGGAATTGGCATTGCCTGCACCGCTGGAACCCGACGCTGCCGTTTTCGACAAGCCCGCCACATAGTACTCGGCGTCGAAGGACTTATTGGGATCAAGCGACCTGCCGATCTTGACGCCAATTGAGGAATTCCTGACTTCGGAAAGTCGGCTGCCGTTGTAGTGCACCTTGAGCTGCACCGTCGGTATCGGGTAGTCGGGCACGAATCCGTCGGTCACGCTGTAGTGGAACTGGTTGTTCGCGACTATCGGCGAGACCTGCTGCGAGTAGCGGGCCTCGGACCAAGCGGACCAGCCGTCGTCGTCGTTGTCGCTCGCGGCGTCGTATTCAAGGGCCGAGACGAAGTCGGCGTCGTAGCCGTATTCCCACCAGTCCTCTATCCAGTCGTGGTCGGCGAAGATCTCGCCCACGTAGAGGGAGCCCACCGGGAAGAAGTAGTCGGGGTTGACGCTGCCGTTCGAGCGCGCATCGACCGGCGAGAACACCTTGTGCCTGTTGTCTGCGTCCCTGAGGTCGAACATTTCGGACAGCATGTATTCGATTATGTTGCTGAGCCCGTCGTTGTCGCTGTCGACGGTAGCTCCTTCGTCCCTGAGGCCGTAGATGTTCTCCCACCAGTCGGGGATGCCGTTGTGGTTGAAGTCGGCGACGTCCATGTAGTCCTTTGACTTCGCGGTCGTCGGCAACATGCCGTTCGCAAGGTCGCGCAGATAGGCCTCGGAGGCCGTCATCTTCAGGTTGTTGAAGACTACGCCGTTGCCGTTGGTGGCCGTGTAGTTGACGATCGTGTCGAGGTTCAGCGCCATGCCCGGGCCGGCGCCGTCCATGTAGTTGTCGCGGCAATACTCCTCCCACCAGTCGGGGAGACCGTTGCCCTTCTTGTCGGCCTCCGAAAGGCCGTCCGTAGTGAGGACATCGACGTCCATCGCGCCCTGGCCGTCCCAGAAGTCGGTGCAGCGGTGGATGTAGGCGCCGCCAAGCGGGACAAGGTCGCTTGTAGAGGCCATCCGCGAGCGCAGGTTGAACCTATATAGCTTGGCGAGCGACGAGAACACGCTCTTATTTGCGGCATTAGTCGCGGAAGACTCCTCGTCCTCCTTCCCGCCGTTCAGCACGCTGTAGCGCCTGAGGCGAAGGGTGATGTCGCGGTAGTTCCTCGTCATCACGTAGGGGTTGGCCGTTCTCGGGAACGCAAACTTTGTAACGCCGATTTCGGTGGCGGTATGGTCGCCGGCGAGGTTCTCGCCCCAATAGACGGAATCGGCCACGGAGCCGTCGAGCATGGGCAGCCTTGCGGCGAGGTTCTTGACCCATGGCACATAAGCATCGTCGGTATAGACCACCGACTTCAGCGAGGGATCGAGAGCCGAGAGCCAGCCGACGACGACAGGCACGTCTGTTCCGTTCAGCTCGGTGAGCGACTTCGCCGCAGGGGCCTTCACGTTCTGGTTGAACGCCGCAGGCGACGCCGCGACATACAGCGGGGCTGTCGCGCCGTGCATGCCGTCGAACGTATAGAGCTGGACAAGCTCGGGCGGCAGGACCTCGGTGCCGTCGGTGGCGCTGCGGTTCCCTCCCTCGGCCCAAGAGTCATAGACAGCCGCCCTGAGGGCGATGGCGTCGTCGTACGTAAGCTTGCGGTCGTAGTCCGCGGCGATCTCTGCGGCGGTGCGCGCACCGTCCCAGACTCGCACTTCGCCCACGTAGCCCACGTAGTGGCGCGAGTAGTTCGCGGCAGACGGCGGGGTATCCGGATTCTGCAGGTTCATGCCGACCTCGTCGGCGCTCGCGCCAATGACGAACGCCGAGTCGTATGCGACGTAGGCGTAATACGGGAAGGCCGCGTTCACCTGCTGGAGGATCTCGGTCACGCCGTTCGCCGGCATGAGGTGGGATTCCTTCTCGGTGCGCCTGCCGGACCTCAAGGCGTCGCCTTGTTCATGCACGGTTATGGCGAACTTCGACCCATCGTAGGAAACGGCCACGTGATACCACTTGTCCGCCTGAAGGTCTATGTCGGAATCGACTCGCGCCGAGCTGACGCCGAGATACGACTCGCTTACGCGGGCATCGGAGTTGTCAAAGAGGCCGTAGAGCCGCCCGCTGTCGATGCCGATGCGGAAGTTGGCGCGGACATAGTGCTTTTCGTCCGCAGTGGGCGCGCCGGAGGTGAGCGACGTGGACGGCGGGTATGCGCAGATGCGCTCCAATACCGTGCACTTCGTCCCGGACGCAAGCGACGCGGCGGCAGGCCTGATCCAGCACTCCACCGTGAACTGGCGGAACACGTCGGCCCAGGACAGGTTGTTCATGGTCCTAGCCAGGACGGGGTGCGCGGGCTCGAAGGATATCGCCAGCGAAGAGACGCCGCCCTTCGGGCCGGGCAGGTAAAGCGCCTGGCGCGACGACGGATCGGTGAAGAGCTGCGGGTCGGACGCCCCGAGGACGGTCTTGGTGAGCTCGGCGCCGTCGGGGATTCCGTCGTTGTCGGTGTCGTAGCCTTCGTTCATCTCGAAGGAGAACATGCTCTGGAGCGACTCGATATCGGCCGCGCCGGAACCGGAATCGGTGCCGACGGCCCACATCCTGGCGATGTTCGGGCTCAGCGGATAATACTGCGCCGTGTAGCTGTAGGCATACGACGGGTCGGTCATCCACAGCGGCGTCGGGTCGGTGTTGGACGGCTGCGGATCGGCCGAGTTCACCTGGATCAGCTCCTGGTCGTTCCTGAGGCCGTCGCCGTCGGGGTCGCAGAGCGGCATGCCGGCGAGCCACGGATACTTCACGAAGTCGAGCGTCGTGTAGGTCTTCGGCATCCCGGACGCGTCATTGGGCTGCGTGAAGACGTTGTTGAAGCAGTCGAGAGGAAGCTTGTTCGGGCCGAACGTGAACTCTTCATACGCCTCGGCAATGATGTCCGAGCCGGAGCCGCGCATGCCGTCCTTCTCGCCAAGGAGTGGATTGAGGCCGTGGAATATCTCGTAGAAGTCGTCCATGCCGTCGTAGTCGGAGTCGCGCATACGCGGATCCGTAGTCGCATAGCGCCGCGCGGAGACATAGCCCTTCGGCTTCTGCACATCCGCAAAGGCGTCGCCTGTCGTCCCGACGGTCCAAGTCGTTCCCGGGGTGAGCATCACGCGGCCCTTGATCGTCCCATCCTTGCGCAAGATCATGCTGTCCCAGTCACGCGGCGGCTTTCCAAAGAAGCCGCGCCTCCTCACGTCGTCGGCCTTGAGGGCCACGGCGACGTCCATCGGGCCGTATATGTAGTCGACCGGGCCGAACATCGTCATATAGTAGAAGGGGGTGCCCTTCATGACGCCGGTTACCGAGAGTTCATCGCCGCTCTCAAGCCTCGTGCCGACGGTTTCCACGTCGTAGCGCAGATGGCGCAGGGCCTGCACGAGATACTCCTGGAAGTTCTGGAGGCCGTCGAGGTCGAAGTCGAAGTTGCGCAGCGTTCCCGTGCGGGGGTCGATGTCCTCGGGATAGAGGCTGCCGCGACTGTAGGTGTAGGCGTCGTAGGGATCCGTTCCGTCCATGCCGAAGTCGATGTATCCGCCCGGCTCCTTCTCCTCGGGGGCGGACTGGCGGTAGATGCCGGCGAACTGCCACTCCCAGAGGTCCGGCAGGAGGTCGCCGTCGGTATCCACGGTGCAGGGGTTGAGGCCGCCGCCGCGTATGCAGGTAGAGCCGTCGTCCGAGGCGTATCCCCACTTGGCGTCGCCCGTGTTCATGTCCTTGTTCGGACCGTATATGAACGAAGTCGGCTTGACGCGGGGATCGGAGTTGCCGTATTGCGTGCCGGAGTAGTCGTTGCGGTCCATGCCGACGGCCTGCTCTTCCGCGTCGGTGAGGCCGTCGCCGTCGGTATCGGACGAATAGGGGTTGGTCGGGAAGAACTTGTTAAACCATATCCAGCTTTCGAAGTTTCCGCCGATGGACGGCACGTTCCTGTACGCAAGATACGTGTCGGTTCCGGCGAACTCGGCCGAGAGAGCAAGGCCGTCGCCAATCGGATCTTCCGTGTGGAGGACGTCCCATTCGTCGTCGGTGGCGTCTTTTGCGTTGTTCGGGTCCTTGAGGACGTAAAGCTCCCATCCGTCGGGGGCGCCGTCGCCGTCGGTGTCGGCGCCGTGCGAGGCGACTGCACTCGCCGTGGTGTTGCTCGACCCGCCGTCGCTGTAGGTAACCTGCGGATTGGTCGTCGCCTCGCCCCACAAGGCCAGGAGGGTCTTCTGTTTCGCGTTCACCTCCCCAAGGTCCTTTGCGGCGTTCCTGACGCCGTTCTGGTAGCGATAGTGCATCAGCCTGTACTCGTCGAGCGACGAGAACCCGGCCGTGTTCACGGCAAGACCCGCGCGGCCCGCGCTATGGTCGCCGGAATCCTCCGCGCTGCACGTCTTGCACCAGCGGGCGGCGCAGTAGCCATGGCCGCAGTTGCCCCAGCCTGTGCGCGGATCGAAGCCGTTCTCGGCATAGATCTGGGCGTGATACCGGTTGATTATCGTCGCCGTGGCCAGCCTGACTATCTCGGCGGCCGGGGCCGCGCCGTCGACGCCCGAGAGGTTTGCGGTGCTAGTCTCGCTGCCGCCGTAGTAGGTAAGGGTCCCGCTGACTTCGTTAGTTGCGCTGGGCTTGCGGTTGAGGGTGCACTTCATCTTGATTGCATACGGCCCCTTCTCGGCGTCGCCGTAGCGGTAGAGCCTGAAGAGCCCCGGCACCGCGCTTGGATCGAGGCCGTTGGGGACTTCCCCTTCGTGGTAGCCGTCGACAAGGGCGGCGTAGCGAGGCTCGGAGCCCGCGAGGGTGGAGAAGGCGTTCCACGTGTAGATTGGGGTGCTACCCGCCGAAAGGTCGTTCTCGTCAGCAGGAGGCGTCGTAAGCTGCATGCCCGCCTTCAAGACGGTCTCCGCGCCGATCCAATAGCGGGTAACGTCGCCTTCGCCGGAGGTAAACACGAGCCTTGCGGGCATGTCCACGAGGATCTGGTTGTCGTCGGCGTATTTTGCAAGCTCCGCCGCGGCCTCAGCCGTGTCGTTGGTTCCGGTGAGGAATACATACTGCGGAACGGGGCCCTTGTCGCCCTTGGTGCAGAGGGCGTATGCGATGTTGTCGTAGGCCTTGGCGGAGGCCCAGCCTACCATCATGTATTTATAATACACATTCCCGCTCTTGTCCACGGAATGCTTGTTGTCGAGGCCCCAGATCTCGATGTCGTCGCCGACCTTTATCTCCACGACCAACTGGTCCGAAGCGCCGCGGAACGCCATGTAGTCGCCGTCTGGGTTGTCGCCGGAATCCGCCTTGAGGGGATCGGTGCCACGCATGACCTCGAGCCCGTCCGGGACGCCGTCGCCGTCGGAATCCCAATGGACCGGGTTCGTGCCGAGCGCGTATTCAACAAGGTCCGGAAGCCCGTCGCCGTCGGTATCCGGCGACTCGGCCCAGTTGCGCTTGCTGTTCGGATCGAAGAGCTTGGCAATCGTCTTGGAGTCGATTATCTCGGGCTTCGAGACGTCGCCCGTCCAGAATCCGTAGCGCTCGCCCGTCGCGCCCATCACGTGCGCGGAATACCAGAAGTAGTATTCGTAGCCGTCGGGGAGCTCGTCGGCGTCGGTGTCGACCTTCGTCGGGTCGGTCGGGTTCTCGGGCGACCAGAGGCCCTTCTTGAAGACGATCTCGAGCTTTGCCGTCTCGTTGGTGTAGGCGTCGCTCGTCTTGACTTCGGGGCAGAACGCCGCGATCGCGTTCGTGACAGCCGGGTCGCCGTCGGCCTCGATGCTCTTGAGGTAGCGCTTGAAGGCGCGGCGTTCGGCGTCGCTCAGATCCATGTCGGAGATGCCCTGGAGGTTGAGGCCGTCGTGGTAGCCGCGGATTTCATAGGTCGCGGAGAACGGCATCGACACCGCCGCCCAGGCGTTGCTGGCGCCCGGAAGCGTGATTGTGGCGGAAGGCGCGGCGGGGAGGAAGTCTCCGTCTTCGTTGAAGTCCGCGATATTGGCAAGGTCGTCGCCTGTCAGGGCCGCAGTCGTCTTGTCGTATATGCCCAGGCCGTACTTGACAATGAAGCGGTCCGGGATGCCGTCCTGGTTGATGTCGCCCATGTTGTCGCCGGGACGGAACTCGTAGGCGAATATCGCCTCGAGTATGACGTCGGCGTATGTCCCGCCTTCGAGCAGCTCGGACGGCATCATCACCAACGCGCCTGCGTCGAAGGGATCCTCGATCTTCTCAGGGGCGATAGTGTTGTTCAAAAGGCTGTCGGTGAGACCGGATGTCTGGCCCTCTCCGGAGGAGTACTGCAGCCACGCATACAGGAACGAGTCAAGGGGCTTGCCCGACCTCTTGTGCGCCTTGGGCGTGTACTGATAGGGGGAGTCGCCCGTTCCCAGGGCGTTGCCGGACGCGTTGATCGCAAAGTCGTTTCCGCCGTCAAGCGTGCCGTCGTCGTAGGGATCTGCAGCCTTGTAGCCGTATCCCCAGACGGTCCTGTTGTCGTCGAGCTTGCAGTTGTACGTCGAGACGAACCCTGAAACGCTCGCAAGGTCGTTGGCATAGACGTGGCCTGCGCCTATGCCGTCCGCCTCGGAGTAGCGCATGGAATTGGCGCCCTTGAAACCGGTCGTCGGTCCGTGCGGCGTAAGCTTGAGGGTCTTCGATATCTCGACCTGGTAGAGCCAGACGAGCTCCGGGTAGTCAAGGCGCCCGCCGTCGCTGTCGATAATGGTCATCCTGACTTCCACGACGCGCCCTGCGTCGCCGGACTTGAACGTCGGGCACCAATGCCCGCTCGCGTCGGCCTTGCTGAAGATGTTGGTGGTGAAGTTGTTGCCGCCGCCCTTTATCGTGACCTTGATTCCCTTCGTGAAATCGGAATCGACGTCGGTGAAGTTCCAGGTTATCGCGTCGTCCTCGGAGACCGTGCCTATCGCGACATGGTTCGTGGAGCCTGGCGTCGGATAGAAGTCTGTCGTCTCCGCCTGCGGGGGCGTGTTGAGCACGTAGAGCGTGCGGTTGACGCCCGTATAGTACTCGGCGCAAGTCTTGCCAGGCACGCCGGGATACGCCTCGGTGTTCAGGACCTTGCTCTTGATCGTAAAGCCAGGGGTCTTGGCGATCGACGTTCCGTCAAGGGTCTTCACGCGGACGGTCTGGGAAAGCGCGCCGTCGGAGAGATAGACGGTGTACAGGTCGTTGCCTTCGCCGTCGACGCCGTTATACGTGCATATGCCCTCCTGCTCCTGCAGCTTGAACTTGCCGGGATTGTCCGCGGCGGTATGGCTCGGCGGCACGATGGTCAGCTGCACCTGGAGGGGGTCGTCTATCGGGTTCATCGAGACGTTGACGTTGATGGCCGCGTCGCCGCCGAAGTCGGTGCACTCCGTCTCGTCGAAGGACGGGCTGCCGGAATACGTCTCAATCGTGATCAGCGGGTTGGCGACGACCTCGATCTGGAACGTGAACTTGGCGTTTTCCTCGCCGTTGCCCCAGCGGCTGGCCATGTCCTTGTCCATGAAGTCGACCTCGACGGTGGCGGTCCCCGCCTTGGTGAACGCATAGTTGAAGGGCTGCGTATCGGGGTTGCCCTCGACTATCGTGACGACAGGCGTCTTTCCGTCCTCCTTGACCCTCCAGCGGGTCTTGAACCTCTTTCCGTCGACGTCGTTAGTCTTGTCGTAGGTTCCGGGCTCCTTCACGAACATCTGGAACTTCGTGGCGACGTTCTTCGCGACTATCGTCTCGAACTTCGCCCCGCTCGTGGAAATCGACTCCACGCCGTCGTTCAGTTCGACGAACTCCGCCCACGGTATGACGTTCTGGGAGTAGAGGGTCATGGTCTTCGACTCGAAGCCCGCGACAGGCGCGCCCTCCGAATAGCTCTGCTTCGTGCGAAGCTCGACCGTGAAGTCGTATGTCGCGCCCTGCGTGGTGTCGGACGTGCCGTCGATGAGCGTGAAGAGGCCGTTCACGGAAGTGCCGCTCTTCGCGATCGGGCGGCCCGAGCAGCCGGCCTTTGCGAGCCACGTCGCGCTTACGGCGTTGGTCGCATCGCCCTGCGGCACCAAGAACGCCCATATCGTGTCGCCCGTGTCGTTGTTGCCGTTCTCGAGCGTAATCGTCACGTTGACGTCGTTGCCTTCCTTGTACTGGTTGCCCTCCTTGCCGTCGGTAGTCGCGATGCCGACCTGGCGGGCGGGCTTCACGTAGAGCGAGATCTTGCGCTCTTCGCTCGACTGGCCGCTCGCGGGCGACTTCACGTAGAAGACGGCCTTGTCGGTCGCCGTGTTCTCCCACGTGACAAGCGGACGCTGCGTCGGGTCGGCGACGGAATAGAGATAGCCCTCGGCGTCGGGCTTGAAGAAGCCGTAGGACACGAAGCTCAAGTCGGCTTCGTCGCGCTTGAGGAAGAGCTCGTAGCCCGTGTCGCTCTTCATGTCGTTGTAGGTGTCGTCGATCTTTATGGTGAGCGGATACGGCACGGAGCAGTTGACGCTAATGAGCTGGTCCTCGACCGGCTCATTGATGGCGGGCTTTATGGGCTTCACGCGCAGCAGGGCCGACTCCAAGCCGCCGGTGTAGAACGCCGCGGCGGCCGCGTCGACCGAGGGATAGAAGCCGACGGCCTTGTTGACGTCGTAGGTGCTCGCGTCGGCGCCCCAGGAATACACATAGAGGGTCTTCGTATAGACGTCCTTCGCCTCGAGGAACTCGGCGGCCTTGAACGTCACCGAGAACGTCTTGTCGAGGTAGCTCAGGGACTCGGTCTTCTCGCTGATGCCGAAGTAGTCCGTGGCCGACGCGCCGGGCGTCCCGTCAACCGCGAGCTTCGGGTCGATTGTGACAGTGAGGTCGCCCGTGTAGGGGTCGGAGACCTCGACGGTGAGGGTCGCGACGCGCGTAGCGACGCCGGACTGCGGCACGGTATCGACGGTGTCCGAGGAGAGGCCGTTCACCTTGACCGTGATCGTGGGCTCAAGCGGGAGGCCGCATTTGACGGTCTCGGTCAGGAAGTCCTCCAGCACGTCGCCGGCGCCGTCGAACCTGTAGCCCTTCGCCGCGCTCATGACGAGCGTAGTCGTGTTGCCGCTCGCACCCGCGACTCCGCGGATGGAGAACGGGTATTCGACGTTCACGCCGTCGATCTTTATCTTCTTCACCCAGAAGTCGCGCGAAGACCCCGTACGGTCCTTGAACGTCTCTTTCGTCACGCCGGCGGCCGCGAGCTCCGCCAAGTTGTCGCTGAACTTGAGGGTGACAACAGAGTCGTCTTCGGACCAGACATAGACGTAGAGGTCCTGCGGATTCTCGGCAATGGCGTCGAGAGCGATAGCCGGGACGTCCGGCGTGCACGTGGTGCGCTTCTCGTTCACTATGCGCCAGTAGGTCCCCGAGGTGTCGGTCGCGCTCTTCGAGTCAAAGCCGATGGTCTTGACGAAATACGCGCCGCCCGCGTTCGCCGGATCGAATCCGTATGCAAGGTCGTAGGAGCCGTTGCGTGTGCCGTCAGGGGGCATTATCCCCGGCACGAGCGTCTGGCGGCGGTAGGGCTTCATCCAATTGACTGTAGTTCCGTCGGTCGTGTATCCGATTCCCCAGAGGTCGTCGTTGAGAAAATAGTAAGTTCCGTCCGTGGATGGGACGAACGCGCCAGACTGACCGTCGCCTACGGCGGTTCCGTTGCCGTCGGTCGCGAGCTTCACGGGGAGCGCGAGGTCACCGTACTTCGTCGTGAAGGTGCAGTCAAACTCGCTCAGGCGGTTGTCGTGGATCGGCGAGGGGAAGCCGACGGTTCCGCCGCGCGTCTGGCCGCTGACGACAAGGCCTATCTGCAAAGGCCGCAGCTCCCACGCGAGCGCCGCCGCCGCCGCACTTCCGGGGCTCGTCAAGAACGGATCCGGCCGGTAGAATATCTGCCACTGTATGCGGTCCGCCACGGCTCCCGCGTTGTACGTCGGCGAGAGGAGCCGCATCTTGAACTTCACCGTCTCGGCCGCACCAAGAGGCTCGCTCGACGACACGACCGGCGTAACCGGCTTGAACTCGTATATGTCTCCGTCGTCCGCCGCGAATGCAGCCGGAGCCGCGAACGCGAAAGCCAACGCAAGCGCAGCCGAGATATTGCGATTAGTGTTTTTCATATTGCCTGCCCTCCTCATTTGGAAACCTTGCCATTCCCGTTCATCTGCCGCCGCACGCGCGACAGCATCGCCTGGCGCTGCTTCTCGAACTCCGCGTCGATTGCAGCCGCCTTTTCCTCGAGAGAACGCCACTCCGCGTTATTCCCGAGTTCGGCCAAAATCTTCTTCTCGTCCTTCGTGCCGAGCTTCTCCCGCATGATCGACTTCATCTCGTTCATTCTCTCGGCGACCTTCACCCGGCGCATGCCGATCTCCTTCGCGACGTCATGCATCTCCGAAAGCTCCTTCTTGAAAGACGGATCGACATCCCATGAGGGCGCCTCTGCCGCCGGCTCTTCGCGTCCGCAGCCGCAGATCGCAAAGAAGAGCGCGCAGCACGCAAGCGCCGCCATGCGCGACGCCGCTCTCGCCGTTCCTGTTTTCATTTTACGCATATCTTCCATTGTTTTCCTCTCTTCTTTCAGCTGTCCTGCAAAAGCCGTCATTCCTCGTAGTCCTGGGCCTTCAGAACCTTCGGGCCGACAGGCTTCAGCCGCGAGTCTATGCTCCACCAGAACCAGACGTCGCAAGTCGGATACTTCCACCACCCCTGGTAGTAAGCCGGGCTCGGGGGCTTGAAGGGGTCTTCAATCTCGATATGGCTCTGGAACTCGTCGCACTTGCCCGTCAGTGCGTCGATGTGGCCCTTCGGCATAAAGGAGTTGGCGTCGAAGACGTAGTACCTGAGCGGCAGCCAGATCGCGTCTTCCGGCTTCGTGGCGTCCTTGCCGTTGACGAGATAGCCCGTTATCTTGAACGTCTCGGAATTCCAGCCGGAGGAATCCGCCGCGCTGGAGCTGCCCGGCTCTACGCCGCGCAGTGTATAGGGGGCGTATGGGATGAATGAGGTATCGGTCTTGTTGGAAATCATCATGAAGACGGACATCCTCCGGTGGGTGTAGGTAATGCCGCCCACATCGACGGTATGCGGCAACGGGCCGGCGGTCCAGTCGGCGACAAGAACCTGGTTGCTGCACGTCGGATCCATGTCGAGCCAGTACATCTCCGTCAGGGAAAGCGAAGGCGGATCGTAGGGAGTGCCGTCCTTTTTCGTCACATCCGCCAGCCATATGGAGCCGAGCGGATCCTTGAAAGGCGTTCCGCCGTCGCGTAGGGTCGCGCCGCCCGAGAGCCACTGCATGACCGCCTCGGTATATGCGTTGTCGTCGCCGAGGCCGTAATCCTCGCGAAGGCTCTTCTCTATGCGCGCCTTCGCGACGACCGTAATGGTATTGGAGGCGTTCACGGCCGCCGTGAAGACTATTGGCGAGCCGTCAGCGCCGCGGCCCGCATAGCCCGGCTGCTCAACGCCGTTTACGGTTATGGAGTCGAGCTCGTACCAATGGTCGACACGATAGACGATGTCCGTCCCGCTTTCGCTGCCCTTGGGGACGTAGAGGACGAGGTTCTGCGTCGTTTCGTCGTAGATTCCCGTAGTCTGGTTGAGGTGGCCGCCCTCGAGGTTCGCGAAGAGGACTATGCTCGACCCGTTGGGCGTCGGATGGTCGGGATCGATGTACTGGCCAAGGTTTATGCGGCCCGGCGTCTTCGTGAGATGCACCCACGTCCCCTCTGCGGCGAACTGGTTCGTAGCCGAGAGCGAAAGCGTCCGGTCGCCGCCAGTGTCTTCGCCCGTCAGGAACCAGCGGGGATTGACCTTGCGCAGTTTTGCGGTGAAGTTAGTAGCCGAGAATATGTCACCGTAATACGGTATCTCCGCATACACGTTCGTCCCCGCAACCACAACGGACTGCTCGATTATGCCGGATGCGCGGACAAGCTGGACGCCAATAGGATAGCCAGGGTCGATAATGCCGGCGCTTGTCAGCTGCGGCTGGTCGCTCGAGAAGTCGTCCCCGACCTTCCAGGCGGCGTCGATGGTGCCGGCCGCCTTCGTGGCCTTGGAGACGCTAACAGGGTTGCCGACAGTCGGGAAGACGTAGTTCGCAGAGCCGTTCTTCGACTTCGTGTAGGGGGCGGACTCGCCGTCGAACACCGCCACTACGTTGGTGTAATACGGCTCGTCGTCGCCGAGGCCGCCGGTTATGAACCTGAGCGACCAGTTGTAGATGTTGGCCTCTGCAGGTATCGCGATCTCGACATACTGGTTCGTGAAGTTCGACGAATCATAAAGATCGACCATGTCGTTTACATTGACCTCGTTTATCCAGGCGTAGCCGGGGGCTATGGTGTCGAGGAGGGTGTAGGGCGAGAAGCCCTCCGCCGAGCGCTCCGCGTTGCGGTCGACCGGATAATACCACGAAGGAGTCTCCCAGTCGGACTTTTCAAGGCGGTTGGTGATGGGTTCGCCCTTGGTCTCATACACGGCTTCAAGCATGTATTGCACGGTGCCGGGCAGCGTCTGCGGGTCTATGACCGCGTCCGGGGCGGCGGGATGGCTGGAGCGGAAGACGAGGTTCGTCCCCTCGCAGGGCTTGAGCCACGCGCTGTGCACGACGGGGCCTCCGTTCTGGGACGTCGTCTTGTTCTTCCAGTTGTCGAAGCCCCACGGCTCGTCGCTCTCGTAC
Organism: Kiritimatiellia bacterium; assembly: GCA_045220525.1. GTDB lineage: Bacteria > Verrucomicrobiota > Kiritimatiellia > RFP12 > UBA1067 > UBA1067. The sequence goes on along the minus strand of JBGUVV010000237.1, from coordinate 6,000 downwards.
CACCAAAGCCGTACTCTCGCCTTCGAGATGTCGTCGATCTCTTTCGCGAGCTGCGAGGCGTATATCTCGCACTGGACGCCGAACTGCTCACCGCAGAGCGGCTGCTCCGCGCTGGACATTATGTCGGAGATCGCCCTGTTAGTGTCGAGATGGTTGCGGAAGGCCGCGACGTTGCGGAAGGCTATGCGCGAGCGGACCGCTTCGAACACCGCGACCTCGTCGATGAGAACCCTCAGCGGCGACGTCGGCGCCTCCGGATCGGGCATCGTCGGCTCTTCGACGCCGGAGACGCCCGTCACGGCAAGGCGGAAGGCATTGTAACCCTGGCCCGGCGGGACCTTGTAGGAATACGCGGCATAGCGGTCGGAGTTGATGTCGAACGCCCAAAGCATCCGCCACCTCGAATCCTCCGCAACGGATCCGCTGTCTGCGCCAAAGAGCACTACGCGCGTCGGCGCGTCGGACGCGGAGTATTTGCGGGCGAGGAACCTCACCTCGCCTACTTCGGCGTCCTGGAACGTCGGCGTCTGGAGGAACGGCAGGTGCTTTGGATATAGCTTTTCATCCTCTTTGCGGATGTCTTTCTTTACGGAGTTGTTGAGGGCGAAAGACAGGGCATTGTATATAGGGTCGCTCGGACGGTCGCCTATGTACGCCATGTCGTCGCTATCGACAGTGCGCACGTTCCATCCCCACCACGAATCCTCGTCGATGTCTGGCTCGTCGCGGAACGCGACTCCCGTTATGTCGATTTCGCCGAACAACGCGGGGTCGGTGACATTGGCGACCATGTCCACGCTGTTTGAAAGCACTATGCGCGCGACGCCAGTCACGCCATGGAGCCCGAAATACACCGTCTGCATGCCGGAAAGCCTGTCCTCCGCGCTCACGCCGGAGAAGTCGAAGTTCGTAATGGTCGTCCACGAAGTATCGTCGAAAGTCGCCTGGGTGAGGTCATATAGGTCTGGGCGCGACACGTTGTTAGTCGCGATCTGGACGAGCAGGTTCACGTTCGACTGCGCATTTTCATATGTAAAGCGCATCATTCCAAGGCCGATGCCCCGGCCATTGAGCCCATCCATGAGCGGGGCGCGGATCGACGTCGGAACCTCCACGCGCGAACGGCGGGCTGAAAGGCGGCTACAGAGCGAGCCCAGCTCGTTCGTCGTGTTCCACGCCTGAGTAAAGACAAAGTTGGAGGGTGACCCGTAGCGTATTTCCGGGAAATACCTCTGGCCTTCTTCGTCGCTGTAGCTTTCGCCGCGCCACTGGCGAAGCTCGATGTCGTCGATCACGATGTCATTCCTAGCCGTCTTGCGGTTCCCTCCGGGGGCGATCTTGACGGAACAGTCGTCAAGCGTCCAAAGCTTCAGCTCGATCGGCTCGTCGAAATACTTGAACGTCGTCACGTTCGTGGTGGCGAGAAGCTCCCAGTCCGTAGTGCCGAGCGGGGCCGTATAGACTTCAAGCGGCTGGACGATGGAAGGCGTAGTGAAGCCGAAATACGTTGAGTTCTTGAGATACCGCTCGGCACGGCGCTTTCTCACGACCCATTTCTCCTGGGCAATGTCGTTATAGCAGCTCGACAATACGCTTGGATAGTTGAAGATTCCGTATGCGCCCGGCTTCAAGTTGGTCGCCGTCGCCACCGTCGTCGCCGGAGCGGTGACACCAGGATATACAAAGCGGCCTGGGCAGTTTGCGGCCAAGACGCCATACGTACCATACTGGAGACGGCTGTCGTCCGTATCTATGTATTGCAGGATGCGCGCCTCCACTGACTTCGAGCCCGGGGTTTCGCCGGCCGAGAAACGATTCTTGCTGACGCCCGCCGAGATCAGCGTCCTCGTCGCCTCCTTCTTCACCGAGATGAACAGGAGCGCGTATTTTCCAGTCTCCTTGTCCGTAGTGAGCATGTCCGAAGTGCCCGTGCCTCCATATACCACTTCCACGTTGCCGTTGCCAAGCTCCGTGTCGACGACCTCTCCGCTAATATCGTCGTAACGCCAGCGGTGAAGAGTGAGCCTATGGTTGCCGCCTGGGCCCTTCCACACCCCGGAGGTCATGTTTGCATCGGCCTGCTCTACGCGGAATTCGTAGCAGCCCTCTCCCGGCTGGTAGAAGGCGACGAGGGAGAGCGACCCGTTGCCGTTGAAGCCATTGCGGCTTTCGAGGTCGTACGCCGCCTTCGTTATAAACGTATAATTCGTCATGCCTTGCTTGTCTGCGCCATCATAGTAGCTGAAGTCGTCGAACTCAATCGCCTGCGCGAGACGCGCATTGAAGCGTATCGACTCAAGTCCGCGCGGCGTTTCCTTGGCGTTTACGAACTGTATGAAGCCTACGCCCTTGCCCTCCATCTGAAGCGCCATACCGGTGGAGCCGTCGCGGGCATACCCGTGAACCCACTGGCCAGGCCCTACGGTGAAGCCGTTTGGCGAGACGGCCGACGAGAACGGCTCGTACTTCACGTAGTTTTCGAGGAACTTCTCAGTCCAGTATTTCGGGTTTTCTGCATTGGACGTATGCCACCAGGAGAAATCTTCAGAATACTCCTTTGCGGAAGAGGAAACGCCGGAGGCGAGGTCGTTCGTGAACCACGCCGTTCCGACGAATACGTCTTTCTTCGCATCGTTCCAGCCGTTGAAGTTCTGGTAGTCGGCGTGAACTATCGAGATGCCGTATGTGCCGTCGTCTATCTGGAACATGAGATAGCCGGTCGCGGCGTTGTTAGTTACGGAAATCCACCTCTTCTCGCCGAGGTCCGCCAGGACAGAGGCGTGCGGCAGCTTGACGACGGAATCTGCCAACGAGAAGAGCGTCCTATTGGTCGCGTATTCGGCATCGCCCGGCGTCTGGAGGTTCTGGCCCTCAAATCTTACCTGGAGAGTCTCGGCTGCATCCGGAGTGCGGACGTATCCGCGCCAGAGATGCTCACCTATGACCTCCATATCGACAGCCTCTTCCGGCTGCTCCTCCCCGCCGGACGGAGTCCTCTTCACGAATATCTTGAACGACTCCCAATTGCTCTTCCCCTGGCGGAGCCTAAAATACCATCCAGCCCCGCCGTTGTCGTTCGTGACAGAGTTGACTTCCTCGGAATAAAGCGCCTTCCCGCCGAGACCAAGGAGCCCAGCGCCAGTGCCGCTATAGTCGAAATACGAATAATAAGGCGTCTGCACGAATGCCTCGTACCACCACCTGACGTCGCCAGATTCCTGCGGAATCGTCATCGGGACCTGCGACGTGAACGCATCGCTCGGGCTCAAATCGGCCGTCATCCAGCCATTCGTCGCCTGATCAAGGTAATGCCACTGGTAGTGGATTCGCGCAAGGCTGGCGAACGTGGCGGGGTCAATGCCAGTCACTCCGTTGGAATACACCGTCGCCTTAGCCCTCGGGAAAACTTCCGAGTCGGTGACGGCCGGGAATGGAATCGACATCGCAGCCGCCTGGCCAAGCGTGATGTTGCCCCTACGCGATGAATCGTAAACGCCATATGGGGAGAGCTCGACCGTGTCTGGCGCAGGAGAAACTACTATGTTGTCAATAAGAATAAAATCACCGCCATCGTAACCACGTGTGCGATTTTTGGTATTGCAAGATTCACGGCGTATTCGGAAACGAACAAACCCCGGCTTGTTCACCCTGACGCACACACGGTAAAAGTTATTGGTAGATTGCGCGGTAGTCACTCCAAGCGCAAGATCATTAGTCACAGGAAGCGCAGTGAACGCCGTTGCCCCGCCGTCTCTCAAAAGAGGTTCCATGTCAGCCAAGCGCCACTTCAACTTCCCAAGCTCACCATCGATTCCTGAAGCGTCCGGATTGGCCGCGTTCTCGTCAGTAGGCGCCTTCCCGTCCTCGGTTTCGGTCGAAACTTCCACGACAATCCTATAGTATTCCGGCAAATAGGTGGTGTCGTTCCGCCTGAACCCATTCAAGGCATCGAAGTATATAGTGCCAATTCCGTTGGTATAGCAAGGTGAATAGACGCCAGGGCCCTCTTTATTGCGCATCATCATGTGGCAGCTCGTAGCGGCAGTCATCGCCTTCTCCCGCGCCGCGTAAGTCGTCCCATCAAGAGCCGTCAATGACCACGGCAAGGAACAGAGCGTTGACGTGAACCCGCTCGGGATGTCGGGATCGGTACGCAGCTGGTTCCCGATTATCACGTCTTCAAGGCGCCAGATTGCATTGGTAGCGCCACTTGGCCCGATGCTGAAGAGCCTGTGGCTTATGCCGGCAAGGCGGTTCGACACGTCTGGCCAGTCTTCAAAGGTGCCTGTATGCGTCCAGAAAAGGTCATTGGTGAGGATCACGCCGCCGCCGCAATCGACAGTGCGCTCGCGCCAATACGCCTGGCCCGATACGGAATGCCCGTCGGCATTGTCGTCGTTCACGAGAAGGACGCGGCCACTGCGGGTAAGTTCCTCTCCCTCGGCCCCAAGGTCGTCATAGGGATTGTGCCCGAGGATTGCAAAGTCGATGTAGCAGGAAATCGGCTCATAGCCGTCAGGGTCTTTGGGCGTATAGATTACGCGGTATGAGCCGCCAACGTTCGTTGGGAGAACGTTGTAGCCCGTCCCCGTTACGATATTCGTTATAACTTTTACGACATCGCCAAACGCAAGCTCGGCCTCCTGCGTTATGACGCCTGGATCCGGGTCGGTGGAATCCCACACCGTCTTCGACATCGCCGGATACTTTACCCAGTAGTTTACAAAGAACCCGTCACGGCTGACAGGCGATATTATCGCCTGAACCGGCTGGGCGGAGACTGCGGCGCGAGCATCTTCGATTCCGGCAATCCACGAAGAGCCAGGGGCGTGCGCCGGCGCAGCGGCATCTGGCCGGAGATGCCAGTAGAGGCGAATCGTGCGCGTCTCGCCAGAGACAATCGTCGGCATCTTCACGTAAATGGTCGAAACTCCGTTTGTCTGCCACTGCCAGACGTGGTATTGGTAGATGTTGTCGCCGTCCTCGTCGGTGAAGGCAAGGTCATTGCCGGTATCGCCGGCGCGAGAGTATAGGAAGCCAGGCGGGGCGTTTTCGCCGAGTGTGACCTCAAACGGGTAATCGGTCAGGATCTCCGGATCGCCAGCGCCAGCCGTGTAGCTTACAGAAATCTCCACATAGTCGGTATAGAGGTTCCCGAGACCCTTGACAATCTTGAACTCGGCGGGCGCATAGCCGTCGAACTCGTAATTCTCGAAGTCGGGCGGGCCAACGCGGACATGGTGGGTTCCCACAGTCGTCGGCTTCTTGTCGCCCCAGTTGCCGTCGTCATCCTCGTATTCATACTTGGGCTCTACCCAGGAAGGCGTAACTGAGCATGTCGGCCTTGGAGTGTCGTCGTCGGGCGTGCCAAACATCCAGTCGCGCTGCTTGAGATTCAAAAATGTCACATGAACCTTTGAAATATTAAACTGCGCAAATTTCGGCTCATATGAATAGTTTCCGTCATTTGGCGCCCGCACACGAACCCAATAAGCCCCTACCGTCTCAGGGGGAGTCGCGCTCCAATCCTCCGCTTCCTGTGATGCGGCGTATTCGTAGATTGGCTCTACCCAAGCAGGCGACACCGAACACGTCGGAACCGACGGAGCGGATCCATACTCCCAGCCGCTTATGGAAAGATCAGAGAAAGTGACATTGCATGGATTGATCGTCATCGAGACCGTCACAGGGTCGCCGTCGTCAGAATCAGGCCAGAGCCCCCCGCCCTTCAAGGTCGCAGTCACAACATAGACACCTGCGGTAGTCCCTGTACTCTGCCCCACAACATCGTAAAACACATTAGAAACATAAGATGTATGAACATTTCTGTCATATTCAAGCGAAATATCAAATGGCTTTACAAATTCGCCTTCCATCGCCGTGGAAATCCGGACGTAAACGACGCCATTCGTGCCGTTGCCGCCAGATTGCAACGCGCCGCCGCCGCCGCCGGAGCCGTAAGTCGTTGCGTTTCCAACTGCACCCGATCCAGAACCACCA
>JBGUVV010000236.1:0-9574 GCA_045220525.1 Kiritimatiellia bacterium | reverse complement strand
TCCTGCCCCCTGACTCCTAACCCCTGACCCCTACTTGGCTTCCACGCCCCAATCTTCGGACCAAGCCACGCGCCGAGATAGGCGAATTTCGGCTGTCCTGGCAAGTAGCCTACCTGGCTGACCTTAAATAGCGGGCTTGGTTTCTCCGGGTCGTAGCCGTCGAGCGGCGAATCAGATTGCCTGAAGACGCTGTAGAGGATGCGCACCTCGGGATTCTTCGCAAGAGGTGCCTTCTGCCCGTTCGCCGAAGCCCAGAACCCAGGCTCTGCCGCAAGCGCGCGCCCCTCGCGGTCGTCGTCGGTCTGGTAGAGCGACGTGTAAGGATCGAGGAACCGCATCATCGACGCGGACAGAACTGCCGCCGCCACGCTACACATGGCCCTTCCCCTTCATTGCAGGATGCGCGGCGAGACGCGCGTGGTTTGCCGACAGGTAATCGACGATGGCGAAGAAGAACATGAGGAGTATCAGGTTCATCTGCTGGCGCAATACCCATTCAAGGCAGCTTTGCAGATAGCAGGCTACAAGGCCGCCCGCGAGGCCTGCGGGAATCGCAGCGTATGGAGTCCCCTTCAGTTTTTTCACAAGCCTGACGCACAATAGGAGATACCACAGGAACCATAGGATCATGGCGGCGAGAGCGGGGATGCCGCACTCCGCGCCTACCAGGAGATACACCGTCTCGACAATGCCGTCCCTGAAATCCTCGCCACGGTTGTTGTTGCGCCCCGCGCGCTCCGCGTAGTCGTAAGGAGGGTTTATCTTTATGCCCCAGTTGTTTATGCCAACTCCCCGCCACGGCTCGTCGTCCATCATCTCCTTCGCGCAGAGGGCGAGCTCTACACGAGTGTTCTTGGAGGCCTCCGGGGCCTTCTCAAACCGCTCTATGATGCGCGGCAGCATGAGCGCAAGCCCCGCGAGCCCCACGGCCGCAATCGGAACGACGCGGGCGAAAACGCGCAGAATCGACGTCTTGGCCCCGACGAACGCAGAGAGGGCGAACGTCACGGCGAACGAGACAGGAATCATGGCCAACGCGCCGCGCGAATACGTCCTCACTATGCAGGCGGACGCCGCGACGAATGCAAAGGTGTTGAGCTTGGACTTTTTCCACCCGTCGGCAAGGAAGTAGGCGAAGAAGAGGTTCGCGAAAAGGTGCATTGCCATCGCAAGGCCGTTCTGGTGGGGGAAGGCCCCGTGCGGCTGGTAGACGCCCGAGAGATGGTCCTTTACTATCAGGAGGAAGTTGAAAATCGCAAATACGGCAAGGCCCTTCACAAGGGGCTTTACGTCGTCCGTAACGTTGAGATACGCCCTTACGGAAAGATAGGTCAAGAAGAGCATGATCATCTTCCACGTCTCCATCCAGCAGTAGAGCGTATTCTCGGCTGTGCCCCACGACGGCAGGCAGAGCACGAAGTAGAGGAGGTAAACCGCCGCGCCCCACGACGGCACGAGCCCCGGCATCTTCCGCTTGACGGCCGACGCGATCATCAGCGCGGCGGCCAGCAGATAGACGACGCTGACCTCCATGCCGCGCGACGTGCCGCGGTAGTGCTCGTGCGAGAAGAAGTTTATCGCCGTATTCTGATAGACGGCGAGCGCGCCTATCATCGCCCATATGGCATATTTGAGCCACGCCCTGTTCATCGACAGGATAATCGCGAGAGGCGGCACGCCAAGCGCTGCTATCGCAAATACGGCGTACTTCATGCCCTTAGTTGTTGCCGCTGCTGAAACCAACCGCCGACGCACGCCCGGCGATCAAGCTGAAGAGCTGCGCCGACGGAAGCAGCTTCTTCACGAAGACGTTGTATTCCGATAGGTCGTCCCTGGGGACGTAGATGATGTCGCCCGCCTTGAGCGGCACGTTGCGGCTCTTTCCGGCGAGGATGCCGTCGACATTGACTTTGTAGAACTTCGGATTTGCGAGTCCGTCGCGTATGATTATGACGTTCTTCCAGTGAGTCTCGTTGAGCCACCCGGCGGCGGTAAGCGTCTCCAGAAGGCCCATGCCCGTCTCGTATAGGCGCTTGTGCGGAGACTTGACGTCTCCGCAGATTATGACCGACGACTCCATTCGCTGCGCGATGAACACGTAATCGCCACGGCGGACACGCACGTTGTTCAGCTGGTCGCCGCGGTCGACGGCCTGGCGGAAATCGACCGGCAGTATCTCGCCGCGCCTCACGAGGATGGAATGCTCCAAGTCGGCGACGTCGACGTCGACGCCGTTAAAGAGGCGCTTTGCGCTTGAGCCCGCCATCGCGTAGAAGTCGGCAAGGCGCGTAGAGTTGGAAACGCCATAGACCCCCGGCTTCGCGCACGCGCCGGCTATCGTCGCCGTCTCGCTCTGCACGTCGAGGATGGTGATGCTGACGACGGGGTTCTTCACGTATGGCGCAAGCCCCTCGCGAATGCATTCCGCGCCCTGCGCGATCGTCTGCCCGCTCAGCTTCACCTGGCCCATGAACGCGAAGCCGACCATGCCGTCCGGGCCGATGCGAGTCGTCATACCGAGGTCCGGGTGGTCGTAGACGCGTATCTCGATCTGGTCGCCCGCGTTCATGTGGTAGGCGGGCTCCTCCTCCATGTCGAGCTCCATCAGGCGCTTGCGGATGCGGGCGTTGTCCTCGTCGCTACGGCCGCTTTCCCCGATTACGGCGTCGTCCTCCGCCGCGGATATGTCGGGCAGTTCGTCGTAGTGGGACGTCCACCTGTCCGTGTAGCAACCCGCAAATACGAGGCACGCCAACGCAAATGTCACAATGAAAATCTTCACGACAGCACCTCCATGTCGGCGCGCACGTTCTTCGCCGAGGCCCCTGTCGCAATCGCCATCACCGGCTTTCCGGACGCCTCAAGGTGACGGCGGGCGAACGCAAACGCGCGGCGCGTAGTCCCGCCGGCGCCGACAATGAGCAAGACGGCCTCGCAAAGCTCGAGCAACTGATCAAAGAACGTGCCGCCTACGCGCACTACGCCCTCGATGCGGACGAACACGTTGTCGAACGTCTCGCCGAGCGCCGCGATGTCGGCCTTGAGTATCTGCAGCTCCGTAGGCGCAAGCGCGAAGCGGTTGGCCGCCGGGAACCAGCCGTGCTGACCGTTCTTGACGACGCCTATCATCTGCTCCGCCCCCTCGGGCGGCACAAAGCCCTCCTGCGAGACGATGTCAAGGAGGAAGCACCTTGCGCCCGACATGGTGGCCGTAAAGTCTATGGCCTCGGCGAACTCGTTGCTTGGCTCTGCGCCCGGCAGCCTGCATGCAAATATCGCCTTTGCCTCCTTTGCCGCGAGAAGCGTCTTGAGGGCGACGACGCCCATCAGCTCGCGGGCTTCCTCTGGCGACATCGCGCCCTTTGCAGGCAGAGAGCCCAAAAACTCTATTCCAGGGTATGCCGCTATCTCCCGCCCGCCGCGCACCTTGCCGAACACAAGCTCTATTCCGATAATGACAAGCAACAATGCAGAGGCGACGGCAAACGCCGCGCCAGCCGCCACGATGCCTTTCTTCGCGCCGAACGGGCCGTGGTCGTCGGCGCCGCCGGTGCGCTCAATCTGGCGGAGGTCGTTCCTGAGCGACCCGATGGCGTAGGAGATGCCGCCAAGCTGCTCGTCGAGCTCGCGCACCTGGGAGAGGACGTCCTCGCGCCTTGTCTCGATGCGCTCGAAGTCCATTACCGTCAAGGCGAGGTCCGACGCCCTCTTCTCGTTGTCTGTGATCTCGCGCCTCAATGCCGCGCGCTTCTCGGCGATCGCCTCAAGGCGGGTTGTGCATTCCGCAAGCTCGGTCGCCGCCTTCTCTATCTGGTCGATCTTCTCAAGGTCGAGCCCGCCCACGCCCTCCGCTTCGAGGAACTTCGTAAGCTCTGCGACGCGGTCGGCGCGCTCCTGCACCTTCCCTGCCACCTTGGGGTTGAGGTCGGTGTATTTCTCGCGCAAAGACAAAAGCTCCGCGTCTATCGCGGCAATTCCGTCCACGCGGCGGCGGATGGCCTGCGCGTTCGCCGACACCGCCGCGCCCTTTGCGCCGACGGCGGTCGCCAGCTTGCGCTTCTTGATTTCCTCGTTCGCGGCGTCCACGCCAAGCGCGGAGTCGTTGCGACGCTGGTCTGAAATGAGCTTGTTGAGCGTGGTAAGGGCCTCTTTCGGAGTGAGCGCACCCGTGCGGGCCTTGAACGTCGCCTCCTCTGCCTCGACATCGGAAAGCCTGCCGACAAGAACCTTGCGCCGCTCCTCAAGCGACTTGCGCCAGTTCTCGAGGTCCTTTGACCGGAAAGCGACATACTCCTCAATGAGGATGTCGGCGTAGGCGTTCACCTTGGCGAATGCGCCCTTGCGTGTCTTGGAAGCGGCGGTGAGGACGAACAGATTGCCCTGGCGCTTGCCCTGGACTATCTTCATGTCGGACGAGAGGCACGTGCGCTCCATGTCGTCCATGTCAATGCGATCCGCCACGCGCCGCTTAAGCGACCTGCGCTCGAGGATCGTCATCATCTGCTTGTCGCTGAGATTGTCGATGCGGGCAATCTTCTTTGGCGAATACATGAGCCGCGTCGTCGCCTCGTAGCGATTGACGCTCGCCGAACCGCGCATCCACAGGAAACCGGAGAGGGACAATGCGATCACGCAGAACACAGCGGCGAACAATGGCCACCACCGCAAGGCGACGCCCAACGCCACTTTCTGGAACGCGACCAGGCTCTGTATTCGAGCCTGCTCGGCCTCTGTCAGCTCCTCATCCATCTACGCTGTCAATTCCTCATCCATTTAACTGTGAATTATACCATATTTTACGCCAATATAGAAACATGGCGCTTCACGATTTTCGCCGCGCGATTATGGTTTCTCGGGGGTTGTCCCCGTGAGTTCCGCCGCCAACGCCGCCATTCGACCGTTAGGTCAAAGCACAGCAGCCGCTCGCGAAGGCAAGAATGCGGGAATGAACTTCCTTATCTTGCTCCATGCGCCGGACTCGGCGACGCCAAGGTCGTAGTTACTCTGGAGACTGAGCCAGAACTGCGGCTCCATGCCAAAATACGCACCAAGCCTAAGCGCCGTATCCGCCGTGATCGACCGCTTACCCCGAACGATTGCGTTGATTCTCGGCGCCGGTACGTGCAGGTCGAGGGCAAGCTGATTCTGGCTGATGCCTAGCGGCTTCAGGAACTCGGCGTCAAGTATCTCGCCAGGATGAATCAAGTTTTTCGTGCGCATTTCAACTTCCTCCTCAATGATAGTCAACAATTTCCACGTCCTCTGCGTTCGAGCCGACCCACTTGAAGCAGATGCGCCACTGGTCGTTGACGCGTATACTCCACTGTCCCGTCCCGTCGGCTATGACTTCACCTTCGTCCACCCGCCGCACTTTTGCGCCCAACCACGCAAAGCCCCCAAGGCCACTATCTTTTCAAAAAAAGCAAATTCCACACAAACCACCAACGCCATTGGGGTCACTCCCCCATAAAACCTCGCCACGCGGCAAACCCCCACCATTGAAGCCATCAACCTCCAAAGCCGGCCAAGTTGAAGTCAGTTGCAAAAACTATCAACAAGAATTTGCCAGTGCCGGCATCTTTTCCACAGCAAATACCGATAAATTTATCCTTGCCATTAGACGGGCCCCTAAAAGTCATACCCCACCAGACATCGTTAACGATTGTCGCCGTAGACATAGCCGACATCACAACAATGTCGTTCTTTGCCAATCTAACAGGAGCCACGCCGTATTGCCTTCGCAACTTGGGCAGCAACTGAGCGAGTTCACCACCCATATCTTCTATATCGACAAACTCCTTCCGCCCAATGATCGTCACAATCGCCCCTAACGACTTCTTGACAGCAACCATATAATTGTCAAATGGCCTGTATTGCGTAGAAGGCACAAACCTATACAATATCAACACATCATCTTCATGCAACTTCTCAAGTCGTTCATCCGGCGGCTCCGAGAATTTCATTCCGAACATGCCGTCAAAGGCAATGAACTCTTCACTTGCATCGTCAACAGCAAGCTCGCCTCCTATTCGATAAAGTGCCTGATGCATCAAGAAAGCCAAAAGCCCGATTATGGCCAAAACCCAGAGGCCCTTCATCGCAACTCCTTTTCATCAAGTCCTTGGGGCAGCATTGCCGCTTGCAGACATCATATCTATTAAAGCCTTCTCAAAATGCCCGCCGTCGGTGACTTTCCACTTCCCTGCCTCATTCTCGACGACAATTAACATCATACCCAGCTCAATGCCGTCGTAGTACATGCTCACCGCGACATTTGCACGAATCGGCGTCCCAAACGTTATCTCCGACCGGAACCGCAGCTTTCTCATTTCCTTTCCGTTCTTATATTTCAGCATCATGACGTCCTTGCTCCATTCATCATCATTGACAGCCTTTTCAATGAAATCATACAAGTTCTGCTTGTCATGCCCAGAATAGTACTTGGCGGTTGAGAAATCTGCCTCACACATGGCTTTTACATATGCGCTTGCAACATCGGTCGGCTCTGTTGCGCCACGATTGATCGACTCGTACCTATAAACGGCAAAAACAACAAGGCCAGCAGCAAACAAAATCATGCCCGTCTTATTTGTCTCGTCCTTAGGATTGGCAAGTTCCTCCATGATTCCGCCTATCATGCACAGGACAACTGCACATATCACGTAGGTAACATAGGGACACGAGAAACCACATGGATTGAAAATCCACTCCTCAATTAAAAGCCATATTTGGGCAAAGACAGGGACAAGCAGCATAAACAGGCCCTTAAACCAGCCGCTGCCAAATCCCAAATACACCGAGTAGGCATATACTGCAACAAGAGCAAAAGCCCCGAGGCCTTTGACTAATTTTATCGCTCCGGCCCAATCACTTTTACTGTTTTTCATTTTACTGTTCCTTGATTTTGATTTTATTTCTTGTTCATCATGTCAACAAATCTTCGAGCCGCCTCTTCAGCTTCCTTGATTCCTTCGCGCTGTGCACGCTCGCTTAATTCTCTAGCCCCCGCCCCTGGCATAGCAGCAAATTTCCGTGATTGAATATACGCTTCCTGCAACCTAGACCACATTGTGGTGCGCAGTCCAACCATGTCGTTGCGCATGGCCTTGATTTTATTGAGATCGTCGTCATGCTCAGGATTATACCCAAACTCGGACAATTCATCCTCAAGTCTTTTGATGCGATCAGACTGTATTTCTATCTCGGCATCAACCTCTTGACAGGTCTTCCACAATTCTGGCGCTTCATTCATTGCAAATGCTTGCAACTTTGCCATCCTTTCCTTTTCGCTTCTTTCATTCGCCAGCCGTGCTTCTCTGCACTTACGTTCTTCATCAAGAAGGAGCAACTCTTCCTGCCTTTTTATTTCCAACTCTCTCAACCTGGCTTTTTCCTCTTCTTTCCGGAGACGCGCTTCGGCTTCCGCCTGTTTAGCCGCCTCATTTTTCAGGGCAGCTATTCTCGCCCGATGCATGGAATAACTGCGCCAAACGGTTGGCGCGTAAACGACACAAGCCCATATGGCGCTCCCGACAACGGCAAGAACCATCAACGTCTTCCAGTTGTCGACGAAAAATCGCCATAGTGCTGAGACTATGACTATCGCCAGGAAAATAAGCAGTAATTCCACCGCACTACTCACTCATTATGGATTCAAACGTCGCCTTGAGCGAAGAATCTTTGCCAACCTCCAGAAGATCATCCACTGACGGCTCTCCCACATCATACCCAAGCGCACCAATTGCATCGCCTATCGCATTCAAGGCGTTGACGATGTCATTGTCACACTCTATAACATTCTTCAACCGAAGATCGCTGATCGTCATATTTAGACGCTCCTTGATTTCAAGTGCGTTTCTCTGCTCCTTTTCGATCCGCCGCAAACGATTCTCAATGGTCGCAAGCACATTGCGCTTTTTAGACAAGCTTTGCTTAAGTGGCTCAACTCGCTTGGCCGCGACCACAATCTTCTCTTGCGCCTTTTCCTTTGACAATGTGTATCCATTGATATTCATTGGCCAGTTGTCACTAGACTCAGCCGCTCGATATGCGCGCTTGGCCGTGGACAAGAACAGCTCAATGTTATCCAACTCCGTCTGTTCATCTGCAATCATACGCAACACACGACTCTTTTCAACAGCGTATTTGTGCGACTGGACAGAAAACTCTGAAAGAATCTGCGAAACCTCTTCTAATTGAGCGTTGCAGTACTCAATTGGATGTTTTGCCCGATTCTCAGCCGTCCACTTTGTGTTTTGCCTAATCCGTTCTTTACGCTGCTGTTCAGCTACGATATTCGGAACTGCATGCTCTTCATCATCTGGATTAACTTCACCATTCAACGCCTTTCCTGCCTTACCAAGGCGATCAATAACTTCATTCCTGTCCTCTTTTGAGCAACCACATACGACAACGGATATACTAGTCACAATCGCACCAATAGCAAAGACTATTCTTTTCATCAGACCCCTCCTTGCCCGCACGTTGGTTTTCACTTCGCAAGGATCGGGCAACTCCTCGTTCCGTGTTGCCGCTTGGCAATCGGAACGAAAAAAGAATCCTCCCTTTCGTATCTCTGGTGAGGCCGTGAGAATAGCCCTGATGGAAATACTTAAGAGAGGAAGTGCGCATGCACTTACCCTGCCAAGTATCGTCCATCATGAAGTTTCTCACGTTTCACCAGACGATCGCTTTGCAGCGTTTGCAAATTGAATTGCTACGTTCGAGGGTGGAATAGGCTTATCGGCTCACACGAAGTAGCTTGACAATCCTAATCAGTTCTCAGAACTATGTATAATCTCGGGCTTTCGCCCGATAACGCGCAAATTATACCAAATCGCCGCGCTTACGGTCAAGCGCGGAGTTTTCATTTCAGTTTTACGGGTTTAAGTTGTTATAGCTCCGAATCTTCTTTCCTCGCCCGTTGATACTCAGGCATTTTCTCTATGAGCGCAATCGCATTGGGGGCAAACTCCTTCGCGCCCTTCCACAATTGTGTCTCGTCGATTCCAAAATAACCATGTATCAGCACATCCCTAAAGCCAGCCATCTCGCGCCACTTCACTTCTGGATGAGCATCGCGAAATTCCATCGTGAGATTCTTTGTCGCCTCGCCCGCAATCTCAAAACTTGACGTAACAGCCCTTACAAGAAGTCTAGAATCAAGAAACTCCGCCATCCCCACGTCTTTGGTGAATTCGACTGTTTCCTTCAATGCATCGACTATGTGCATCAGGAAAATGCCGTCAGTCATGTTGCCTAGCTTCATACCGGCAAAGCCTCCTTCCGTATAAACTTGCCAATATAAGGGCTAAGCCCCCTGTCGGACACTATGTCCACCTTCTTTCCGAAATAGGCGTTAAAATCATCTCCAAGGGCAACTTGCGATCCAAACTCGGCACCATCTGAGAACTTGACCAAGAAGTCGACATCGCTGTCTGGACGCTCTTCCTTGCGCGCGCAAGAGCCGAAGACCCAAAGCTTTTCCGCCTTGTGCTTCCTTGCGATAGCGTATATCTCGTCACGCTTCGCATGTATCTCGTCCAACATGCACATAGCTAAATCGCCGTCATTA
>JBGUVV010000235.1:0-8497 GCA_045220525.1 Kiritimatiellia bacterium | reverse complement strand
CGTAGGCAGCCGCGAGAAGCGCAGCCTTGCCAAGCCGCGACGACCCAATCACCACGTTCCGCGTTGCATCGATCTCGGAAATCAGTTCCGCAAGGTCGAGCCCGCGCATAAGCCCCCACGCCCAGATCATGAGTGATCCCGCGTTGTCGCCCTTCGAGAAGTCCCGCTCGCCCCACAGTTCGCAGACCCCGTTGAACAATCCGCCGCGCTTGCCGCCATCGCCAGTGATCTGGGTGTAGCGCGCCGACATGAAGGCGTAGCCGTTCGCTACAAGCATGTCCCATGGAAGATCGTAGTGGTTGGTCTTCTTGTCGGCAATCTTGTCGAGTCCTGCATAGTTGAGATGGAGGAACACGGGGACAGGCCCCTTCGCATGGCGCGGCACGACGACAAGCCAGTCTATGCAAGGGCCGGTCTTGTCGCCGCGGAAGCACTGCCGATAGCGGCGCACGGTCGCAAAGCGGTCCTCGGACATCTTCTCGTCAACGATGTCAAGCTCCATCTCGGCAGGCTTTGGCGGCAGCCGCCCATAGACTTCGCGCTCGAAGAGGTCGAGGATCTCGCGGCGGCGCTCCGGCCAGTTTTCGCTGGTCACCTTACGCCCGTCCGCGAAGACGAGAGGATCCTCCAGGAAATAGTCCCTGCCAAGGACGCCGGCCTTTGACTCGTCGTAGTTGAACTCCACATACTCGTTTCGCTGGGTGCTTGAGTAGAATCGTATTGCATCGGTTTCCGGTGTTCCCGGAATCATCTCGATCTTCTCCGCCCCATGTCGAACAAACTCAAGCTCTTCCTTCGTCGCCCATGAGCCGTCGCCGGCAGATGCAGCCATCGAAGAGACGACCGCAAGACCTGTTACAAAACACGCTTTCATGATATCAAAAAGCTTCCCTATTAGTGAATAAATCAAAGCGAAACGAAAATGGCACGGACAAACGCGGTGAAATCGCGCGCCGCCTTCGAGACCCCATGCACGTTGTTGGCGACTTGCCCGCGATCGCGGAAGAACCACTCCGGCTCGCTCCACACTTCCCACACCTTGACGCGGCCCTTGAAATGCGCGGCAATCGCGCGGACATACGCTTGCCATCCCGCCATCGCCTTCTCCCCGTGGTAGCAAGCGGCCTCGCCTACGTATCCGCGCGCCCATGTCGCAATCATCGATGTCCGCCTGGCACGCCGCCGATCTTATTCGTCACAGCCTTGAGCTTGAAGCCTACGCCAGTGAATTGCGCGATGTCGCGGCCGGAGTCGTCCTTGACGTCCACGTTAACGACGCATGAGCTGCGCCCGTCCTTCCGATACTCAGCTCGCGCCGTAAGCCTGCCGCCCTTGGGGGCCGAAAGGTAGTTTATGCTCACCTGCTGGGCGACAGTCACGTCGTCGCAGCCATTCGTAATCGCTGCAAACGCGAAGTCGGCCAGAGTGAATATCGCACCGCCCATTACGCCGCCATAGGCGTTTCTGTGACGGTCAGAGACTTCAAGGCTGCACAAGGCGTGGCTGTCGTCCAGTTCGTCGAGGGAAATCCCGTTTTCAGTAGCGAACCTGTCGCGCGAGAAATACTCCCTCGCCTCCTCGATCGTCTTGAAGCGCCCCATGCAGTCCTCCAGCCGCCGGCGTCACTCGTCGAGCGTGCCCTTGTAGGCTACGCGGCGGACCTTGCCGATCGACGTGCGCTCCAACGGCTCCTTGGATACGACCACCTTGCGGACTCTCTTGTACTCGGCAAGGTCGGCGCATTTCTCATGGGTGCGCTTTATGGTCGTCTTCTCCATTTCCTCCCACGGCGGCAGCGTGCCGCCGTTGGTGTCGGTGAACCACTCTTCGCTCGGGTGTATTATCGCCCCGACTTTTTCGCCCGGGTCGCCGCCCTGGGTATAGCCCACCACCACGACGTCGGCAATCGATGGATCGCGCGCAATCGCGTTCTCGACCTCCTCGGGGTAGATGTTCTTGCCCTCTCGGTTGACGATAAGCGCCTTCTTCCGCCCGCGGATTGTGATGAAGCCGTCTTCGTCCATAGACGCGAGGTCGCCGGTGCGGAACCAGAGCCCGCCGTTCCCGTCGTCCTCGAACGCCTCGGCAGTCGCGTCGGGATTGTGGAAGTAGCCCTGCATGACGATGGGGCCCTTTACCTGTATCTCGCCGACGCCAGCCTCGTTTCTGTCGGCGAGCCTCACCTCGATGCCCGATATGGCAGGGCCGATCGTCCCGATCTTGATGACCTCCGGCGGGCAGACGGAAACGATTGGCGAGCACTCCGTAAGGCCGTAGCCTTCGAGAAACCGCACGTGTATGCGCTTGAAGCACTCCATGACCGGCCTCGGGCACGGCGCGCCGCCGGTTATGAAGAAGCGCAAGCGGCCGCCAAGCTTCATCTTCACCATGTGCATGACAGGCCCGCGAAGCCCGATCTTCATGAGGAACCTCGCAACGCGCGACTTCCTGAGGCCGGACTCGATCTTCTCCTGAAGCTTCTCCGCAAGGAGCGGCACTCCGCATATCACCGTAGGCCTGAGGTCGTGGATGTCCTGCCCGACGGTCCTTATGGACTGGCAGAAGCACATCGACGCGCCTTTCATCATCGAGGCGATGAAATTGGCGGAGAAGGAGAATGCGTGGAAGAGCGGCAGCACGACGAAGAACGAGTCGCGCGAATCGACGACCGCGCCGAAGACCGCGAACGCGCCCTCCAGGTCCTTCACGAAGTTGGAGTGGCGGAGCATCGCGCCCTTGGGCTTTCCGGTAGTGCCGGAGGTGTAGATTATCGACGCTATGTCGGCGGGGGCCGGCGCATGGGCGTCGAACCATTCGCCGCCGCCCGCGACGCCTATGTTCTCGTAGCCGACGACATCGACGCGCCCCGCGATCTTTTGCCCCTCGTTTATGACGCCGCCGAGGACGACGACCGCCCTAAGGCACGGAAGGCGCTCCGCGATCATCATCATCATCTTGAGATGGCGCGTGTCGGTGGTGACGACGCGCACCTCCGCGTCCCTCAAGATGTACTCCACCTCGTCGTTGTGGAGCTTGGGGTCTATCGGCACCACCGAGACCCCGGAGCCAGTCTGCGCAAGATATGATTCGACCCACACAGGCGAGTTCGGGAGGATTATCGCCGCGTTCTCCTCGCGCGGCTTCATCCCGAACCTGCGCCCGTAGCCCTCGGCGACCTCGCGAACGCGCTTCAGGGTTTCACCGTAGGTGCGCGTCTTCCAAACCTTGTCCTCGCAATAGACGAGGAACTTTGCGTCCGGTTGCCGGTCCGCCATCCTCTCAAGAAGTCCACGAATTGTCATAGCAGAGTAGATTTTACCATATCGTGTGCACACTCTTCAAGGGCGTTTTTCCGTATTATACGCGCCTTTCGCCGTCCACAAACACAGCCGACGGCTTCCATGTCTTCGGGTTTATGGCGACAAGATCCGCGACAAAGCCCTTCTCGACCTTGCCGAGCTTCTTCCCCCAGCCCTGTTCGATAGCCTGGTTCCAGGACGTCGTGCGGACAAGGTCCTTGAGGGGGATGCCCGTGACCTTGTGGACGTTCCTGAGCCCCATGCCCATCCAAAGAGTGGAGCCCGCCAGGTTGCCGCCCTTCACGAGCCTCGCCTCGCCGTTTTCGAGACGGACGTCAAGGCCGCCCATGCTGAAGGAATAGCCGTCCTTGCAGTGCGAGCAGCGGAGGGAGTCGGTTATCATCTGGACGTGCTCGAGGCTACGGCGCGTGAATATGAGCCTCAGCATGTCGTCGCAGAGGTGTATGCGGTCGCATATGACCTCGGTGTTCAGGTCTTCGATAAGGAACCCCGCGCCGACCATGCCGATCTCGCGGTGGTGGAGAGGCGTCATCTGGTTGCAGAAGTGGGTCATGTGCCTAAGCCCGTTGGCGTATGCGGGCCTTAGGTCGGCGAGTTTCGCGCCCGTGTGTCCGCACGAGGGCACGACGCCCATCTTGATGCAGTCCTTCGCGAACTTGGCTCCGCCCTCCGTCTCCACGGCGTAGGATATCTGCTTCACAGGGAAGACGGCCGCGATATCCTTCACTTCGCGCAGCGACGGCTTGCGAACGAAGGCAGGGTTCTGGGCTCCGCAGCACTTTACGTTTATGAATGGCCCCTCGAGGTGGATGCCGGGAACCTTCGCGTAGGGAGCGCCGGCGTCAACGTAGTTCTTCGCGTTCTTCGCGCATGTCATCAGCTCCGCGTGCGACACCGTGAGAGTCGTCGGGAGGAAGGTCGTGACGCCCTCGCGGAGCTTTGCCTCGGCGATGCGGAAGATCGCCTCGGGATCCTTGTCGCAGAAGTCGAACGTAAGGGCGCCGTGCGTGTGGACGTCGATGAAGCCGGGCATTACGTAATGGCCCTTTGCGTCGAAAACGCCGTCGGCCTCCTTCACGGCCCGCATCGGGCGCGCCGACACGGAAGTTATCTTGCCGCGCTCGATTGTTATCGCGGCAGACGGGATGTCCACACCCGGAGATATGACATGCGCATTTACGATTGTCGTCTTCATATTATTCCTTTCGTGCCTTTCGCGGTTTCCCGCATTTGTGATTTTAATGCAAAAACGGTTCCTCTTCCAGACCTTCCGGCCGCTCTATCGGCTCCAGCCCCCGCTCGACCAGACGTGCGTTTACGCCCTTCCACACATTGTACCTGTAGACTTCAGGCGCACGGTAGACGGCGTTCTCCG
This sequence comes from Kiritimatiellia bacterium, assembly GCA_045220525.1. Classification (GTDB taxonomy): domain Bacteria; phylum Verrucomicrobiota; class Kiritimatiellia; order RFP12; family UBA1067; genus UBA1067. The sequence goes on along the minus strand of JBGUVV010000235.1, from coordinate 3,802 downwards.
CCATCTCCCTGAACGCCCGCGCCTCTTCGACGGAGAGAGGCGGAAGCGCCGCGCGAGCCTCGTGGTGTTCCTGCGTCTTCGACCCAAGCAAGATGACAAGCACGACTATCGCCGCCAGCAGGACAGCATATCCAATCGCGACCGCCCATGGCTGCCAGCGCACCGGATCGTCGCCTATCAGCCGATATGGGCGAATCCCCGCCTTGCGGAGCTGGCGGTAGGCGTCTTCGCGACTGCCCGCCTTGATCTCGCCCTCGCAATTGCGGTTCTTGCTGTCCTGGTATAGGTACTTGTAGGTCACTGCCGTAGATTATATCATATTGCGCGAAGAATTGCCCCCTTGAGATACTCGCCCTCAGGGAAGGCGATCGACACAGGATGGTCAGACGGCGCATGGGTTCTCGCCACGACCTGGAAGGCCCTGTGGGCGTCATCGGCGGCTTCCGCGAGAATCGTGCGGAAGAACTCCGCGTCCATCGCGCCGGAGCATGAGAAAGTCGCAAGCAACCCTCCTGGGCGCAGTAGCTTCATGGCCAGGAGGTTTATGTCCTTGTAGCCGCGGGCCGCCTTCATGAGCTGCGACTTGACCGCGGCGAACTTCGGGGGGTCGAGGACTATGAAGTCGAACTTCCGCCCTTCGTCGCGGCACTTCCTCAAGTACTGGAAGACGTCTGCCTCGACATACTCCATCTTCGTCCCGCAAAGATGCGCAAGAGCCTCGTTTTTCTTCGCGAGCCCAAGCGCCTCTCCGGAGACATCGACCTGCGTCACCGATGCGGCTCCAGACGCCCTCGCGAAAAGGCCGAACCCGCCAGTATAGGAAAAGCAGTTGAGGAATTCTGCGCCGTTTGCGAGGGCGCCCACTGCGGCCCTTGCGTCGCGCTGGTCGAGGTAGAAGCCTGTCTTGTGGCCTTTCCTCACATCGACGAGGAACCCGACTCCGCCCTCGGCAATCTCGACGAGCTCCGGCGGCTCTAAGCCCGCAAGAGTCGAAAACGCAGGCTCCGTCGCAAGGCCCTCCTTCGTGCGAGAGTCCGCGTCAAGCCTCTCCGAGACGCCGATGCAGCCCGGGGCGAACTTCATGAGGGCCGCGGCGATTTCGTCCTTGCGCGCGTCAGCGCCCGCCGAAGTGAACTGGCAGACGACATGCCCTGCGTAGAAGTCCGCCACCACGCCTGGAAGCAAGTCGTTCTCCGCGTTGACGAGCCGCACCGCGTTTGTGTAGCCATTGACGAAATAGTCGCCGCGCCTTGCGACGGCGTTTGCGACAAGCGACTCGACGGCGACATCGGGGACTATCCTCACGCGGATCTGAGACGCAGGCGAATACCAGCCGCGCGCAATTGCCGCGCCAGAAGCGTCGCAGACCTCCACGAGCTCGCCCGCTCCTGCCTCGCCACTGGCGACCGCGCCGGAGAAGACCCACGGATGGCCCTTTAGGACGCTCCGCTCCCGACCTTTTCTTAGGACGATCTTCTCCATCACCTGACGCGCTTGATGGCGCCGAATTTGCAGACCTGGCCGCACTGCTTGCAGCCAGCGCACTGGTTCGGGTCAATGACCATCTGGAACGCGCCCGGGCGGATTTCCTTGCCGCGCGTCATAGCGGGGCAGCCCATCCTGAAGCACGCGCCGCATGCCTTGCACTTCGAAGGATCGACTTCACAGAGGCCTTCCTTCGTGAGCTTCGCCGCGATGCGGCACGGCGCATATGCGATGACGAGCCATGGCTCGCCAGAGTCCATCGCAGTCGAGAGGGTCTTCTCGAGTTCGCCGAGGTCGTCGGCTGAAACCTTGACGACGTTCTTGTATCCGCACGCCTTGGCGATGTCGCCGATTTCCGTGACAGGGGCCGGGTCGCCGGCGAGAGTCTTGCCGGTGCCGGGGTTGTCCTGATGGCCGGTCATCGCGGTGATGCGGTTGTCGAGGACTACCGTCGTGACAGGCGTTCCGTTGTAAAGCGCGGAAAGGATTCCGGTGATTCCGCTGTGGAAGAAGGTAGAGTCGCCAAGGACGGCGCAGATGCGCCCCTTGAGCCCTGCCTTCTTCATCCCCGCCGCGTTCCCGATCGATGCGCCCATGCAGATCGTCGAGTCCATCGCGTTCAAGGGAGGAAACGCCCCGAGCGTGTAGCAGCCTATGTCGCCCGTCACCGTCGCACCAAGCTTGTGGAGAACGTAGAAAACGCCACGGTGGCCGCAGCCTGCGCAGAGGACCGGCGGACGGGTCGGAAGTCCCTCCGCCTTCTTCGCCGCCTTCGCCTTCGGAACGTCGCCGAGTATTTCATGGCGAAGGTTCTGGATGCGGTCGGCGTTGAGCTCGTGCATGTTGAGTTCCGTCTTGTGCGCGAGGACCTTTATCCCCATCGCCTTGACCTGCTCCTCGAGGAACGGGTCGAGTTCTTCCACTACGAGCAGTTTCTTGACGGACTTCGCGAACTTGGCGACAAGCGCCTTCGGAAGAGGATTCGTCCAGCCGAGCTTGAGGATCCGGCAGTCGGGAAAGACCTCGCGGACGTACTGGTACGCGACGGCCGAGGTTATGATGCCGAGGCTCTTCGCCTTGGAGGACACTTTGCCTGTCCGCCGTAGCTTCAGCGAAGGCGTAACAATCTTGTTGAACTTCGAGCGGTTCGACTCCTTCTCCATCGCCTCAGTGCGCTTCTGGGCGTTCAGGCGGTGCTGGCGGGCGAACATCGGAACGGGGATGTTCTTCGCAATGTCCCGCTTGTAGGGGAGGAGCGGATGCGGGGCAGGCTTGAAATCCCCGAGCTCGACGAGCGAAGAGGAATGGCTCGTGCGCGTCGTGAGGCGCAGGATGACCGGGACCTGGAACTTCTCGGAAAGCTCGAACGCCTTGACAGTCATGTCGTAGGCTTCCTGCGAGTCGGCGGGCTCAAGGAGAAGCGCGCGCGCGAACTTCGCGAGGTTGCGGTTGTCCTGCTCGTTCTGCGAGGAGTGGGTGCCGGGGTCGTCGGCGGAGACAAGCACGAAGCCGCCGAGCGGTCCGACGTAGGTAAAGGTCATGAACGGGTCCATCGCCACGTTCAGGCCCACGTGCTTCATCGCGGTCAGCGCGCGGGCGCCGGCCATGGACGCGCCGACCGCGGTCTCGACCGCTACCTTCTCGTTCACCGCCCACTCGCAGCGGACGGTGTCCTTGAACTTCGCGATGTTCTCGAGGATCTCCGTCGACGGGGTGCCGGGATACGCCGAGGCGACTACGCACCCGGCCTGCGCCGCGGCGTGGGCCACGGCTTCGTTTGCGCTGAGGAACTTCTTCATCTTCTTGCTTCTCCTTGGGAAATCAGTGGATGTTGCCGCGGCTCGGGTGGCTCTTCGCCTTCGGCTTCTCGAGCTTGAGGAAGGTGGCGAACCGCTCGATCGCCTCGGCCGGCACCTCCTCGCCGGTGGTGTCGGGCATCTCGGAGAGGTCCGGCGCATGGGCGTGGGTGTGGTGGAATCGGGTCTCGGGGCGGACGACCTCGCGCAGCCTGGCCTTGAACTCTTCGAGCCCCTCGCCGGTAGTACAGGACACGAGGATCGGCGCAACGCCGGTCTCGGCCACGAAGCGGTCGAGGTTGACGCGCGCCTCGGGGAGGTCGACCTTGTTCGCGACCACGATCGTCGGGCGCTCGGCGAGCTCCGCCGAGTACGCATCCACCTCGCGCCGCAGCACCTGGTAATCAGTCCAGGGATCGCGCGCGTCGACGCCGGCGAGGTCGATCACATAGACGAGAGCCCGCGCGCGTTCGAGGTGGCGCAGGAAGGCGTGGCCGAGGCCTACGCCCTTCGAGGCGCCC